>JBDSOC010000056.1:0-33165 GCA_039915085.1 Chitinophagaceae bacterium | reverse complement strand
CAATGCCACAGTTGAAACAAATTTCGATAACAGCATTGGGACTGTTTTGATCATTCCCTCGGAGATTGGCCGTGTATTGCTGAACCTGCTCAACAACGCGTTTTACGCTGTTAGTGCCAAAAATTTTCAGACTGCACCGGAAGGTTTTGAACCGAGAATATGGGTGTCTACTAAACTTGCGCGTTACGCTGCCGGCAAAACCGGTATCGAAATAAAAGTGAAAGATAACGGTCCGGGCATACCCGCCACCAACCTCAATAAAATCTTTCAGCCATTTTTTACTACCAAACCTACAGGACAAGGCACAGGGCTTGGTCTGTCTTTATCTTATGACATAGTAAAAGCCCATGGTGGTGAACTGGTCGCGGAAAGCCGGGAAGGACAGGGTAGTGAATTTACAATACGACTGCCTAAGAAATAGCAGGGATCCAAATACGTGTTTGTAAACTTATGTCAACGGATGCCAGGAGGAAAGCTGTTTTGTATAGGAAGATATAATCATAACAAAAGAGACGCGGGGTATTCCCCATGAAAGACGAATAGGATGAGTATATTTTGTCAGCACTCGTTCACGGCTGGAGGATTCTTAGCAACCCACTCAAAATGAGCCGGTAAAAACGCCAATCTTTATCATTATGAATTTTTGCTACTCGCGGTAGCCAATCAAAAATATTATTACTATCACTGCAATGCAAAATGTGGCGTGAGGTTTAAAGCGGCAGAAGCAAATCGCTTGTTCTCTTCAGCGTTGAAAAAGTTGCTGCCAAAGCCTGGTATGAGTGAAGTTTTCAAACTGGTGGTGGAACAAGAATTAAGGGCAAAATCGAGAGATCAAAAAGAAGATATTAAAAAGGTACAGGCAGATTTACAAAAAGCAAATACTGAACTTGCATATGCGCGTAGGTTGTTGCTGACGGGTGAAATTGAACCTTCAGAATACAAAACCATCAAGGCGGAGTATGAACAAAAGATTGAGAGACTAGACTGTACAATTTTCGAACTTTCCAGGCAGTCAGACAATATTGATGATTTGCTTAAAAGGGCCGTCCAGTCGCTGTCTCAGATGGATCAGCTTTATGAAAATTCTGACAATGAAGTAAAAAGACAGATAATTGGTTCGATATTTCCCGAAAAAATGGTCTTTGACGGCCAATCTTATCGAACCACAAGAGTCAATGAAGCCGTTCGGCTGATATGGTCCATGGGAGCGGGTTTCAGCGAAAATAAAAATGGACAAACCGACGAAAAAATCGATTTGTCCAGTTTGGTTACCCGACCTGGATTCGAACCAAGACAAGCAGAACCAGAATCTGCGGTACTACCGTTATACTATCGGGCAATAAATACCATCATAAAATTAATAAAAAAGCCGAAGCTTACACCCCAGCTTTGTTGCCCCACCTAGATTCGAACTAAGACAAACAGTACCAAAAACTGTCGTACTACCATTATACTATAGGGCAATCCGTATTTGGACGGCAAAAATAAGGAATGAGGTGTTTGAAACCAAACGCATTTTGAAACAGCTTTTGGCTATTGGCTGTCAGCTTGTCGCCGCTAAAACCCTTTAAATTAGTATGTAATGCTTTATTATTCCCGTTTGAAACCTCATTGTTAAATACTTTTTTTCGTTTTACTTAAAAAGATAATAGCTAAGCGCTAACATTGAGCAAAAGAACTAAAAGCTAATAGCTAAATGCTTACAGCTGTATTCAGGCTAACCGCTAACAGCTTGCTCTCTCTCCTTCAATTCCCGCAGCTTGTCCAGCGCACCAGAAACCACATCGCACATAACCGTATACAAAGCGCCGGGTTTGGCATTTGCATAAATGTATTCAAGCGCCTCATTCTCATTTGGTATTACCATAATTGGCAGAACCGGGTTTACATTGGTAATGCCTTCTTTTAAAAGATTGATGATTTCATCGGCGGTTCTGCCACGCAGGTTCTTATCGCAACGGATAATAATTTCATCAAACATACCGGCTGAAATCTCTCCCAGTTCGCGGATGTCCGAATCTCTTCTGTCGCCCGTGCCGGAAATAAGGCCTACGCGGTGTGTATAATCAAGTTTGCCAATAAAATCAGCTAATAATTTGAGTCCGTGCGGGTTATGAGCAAAATCTGCCAGGATGGTATAATTTTTAAACTGGAAGAAATTCAACCTGCCCGGCGTTTGTACTGCAGAAGGAATAAATGAGGTAAGGGCCGAGCGGATGTCTTCAATGGTAATATCCCGGAACAAATAAGAAGCCAGCACAGCAGGCAGGCAATTGTTCACATTATGAATGGCCTTTCCTTCATAAGTAAGCGGAATGTCTTTTACATTCATCACCCTTATCTTCCAGGTACCTTTCAGGATACTTACGTAACCGTTTTCAAATACAGCTGCCAGTCCGCCCCCGCTGCAATGTTCTTTTATACGCGGATTGTTTTCATTCATGCTGAATAATGCCACATTGCAATCAAGTCCTTTGCGCATGGCGTACACCAAATCATCATCTGCATTCAATACTGCGTAACCATGCGGGAAAACAGTTTCGGGCAGCACTGCTTTTACTTTGGCCATTTGTTCCACACTATTAATGCCGCCAAGACCAATATGATCCGCCGCTACGTTGGTAACAATGGCTATTTCGCAATGCTGAAAAGCAAGCCCGGATTTAAGTATACCACCCCTTGCACATTCAAGCACTGCAAAATCAACCGTAGGGTCTTTCAACACAAAATTGGAAGATACTGGTCCCGTACAATCGCCCTTCATCATCATTTGATTTTGTATGTATACGCCATCACTGGTTGTATAACCCACTTTTTTGCCGGAGCTTTTAGCGATATGTGCAATAAGTCGCGTAGTAGTTGTTTTGCCATTGGTACCCGTGACCGCAATAATAGGAATACGGCCTGCGCTGCCTTTGGGAAACAGCATATCAACCACCGGCTCGGCTACATTTCTTGCCAGCCCTTCAGACGGTTCTATGTGCATCCTGAAACCTGGTGCGGCATTTACTTCCAGTATGGCGCCACCATTTTCAGTAACAGGTGTTTTTAAATCAGCAGCCATAATATCAATACCGCAAATATCAAGACCAATGATTTTCGCAATACGTTCGCACATAAAAATATTGGCGGGATGTATCTCGTCGGTAACATCAGTGGATGTACCACCGGTAGAAAGATTGGCAGTAGGCTTTAATAAAACCAACTCTCCTTTGGTGGGAACGGTTTCAAGTGTATAATGTTTTTCATCCAGCATCTTTTGCGTAAACTGATCGATGGTGATCTGTGTAAGCACTTTTTCATGACCATATCCGCGGCGTGCATCCTTATTAATTTCATCAATCAGCCATTGGATGGTGTGTTCACCATCGCCAATAACGCTGGCGGGTGTACGTAAAGCGGCACATATAAATTTGTAATTGATAACCAGGATACGGAAATCAAAACCAGTAATAAATTTTTCTACAATTACACTGCGGCCATATTGTTTAGCAGCTTCCAGTGCAGTAAGGGCCTGTTCCCACGTGGTTATATTGGTAGTATTGCCTTTTCCATGATTGCCATCAATGGGTTTTATCACCAATGGGTAACCGTATTTATCTACCGCTTCTTTCAAACCTTCTTCAGTTCTTATAACCGTTCCGCCGGGTACTGGTATTTCCGCTGCGGAAAGTAAATTCTTGGTTTCTTCTTTATCGCAGGCAATGTCAACCGCAATATTGCCGGTAGTGCTGGCAATGGTAGCGCGTATTCTTTTTTGGTGAATGCCATAACCCAATTGAACCAGGCTTTGTTTGTTTAGCCTGATAAAAGGAATGCCTCTTTTTACCGCCTCATCTACAATACAACCGGTGGAGGGGCCGAGCCTGGTGTCTTCCCGGATTACCCTGAGTTGCTGAATGTCTTCAGTCATATCGTACCCGGTTCCGTCTACCAGGGCCTGTATGATACGCACGCTGGCTCTTGCTGCATATACGCCTGCATCTTCCTCCATATAGCTGAATACTACATAATACAGACCATGACTGCCGGCAGTACGGGTACGGCCAAAACCAGTATCCATGCCGCTGAGGGTTTGTAATTCAAGCGCCACATGTTCAATCACATGCCCCATCCAGGTGCCTTCATCCACACGTTTAAAAAAGCCACCTGGTTCGCCTTCGCTGCAGCGGTGCTCGTATAAAGAGGGAAATAATTTTTCCAGCCTTTGCCTGAAACCTTCAATTTTATTGGTTGGACGATCTTCCATGTCTTCCAGGTCCAGTTTCATCTGTATCAGTTTATTACGCCTTACGCTCCAGTAGTTAGGTCCCTTTAAAACTTTTATCTCAAGAATCTTCATGTTACACAGTTAATTGATGTTGAATAGTCAATTTAGTTTTTTTTAGTTAGCCAGCCAAGAATAGCTGTCAGGCATCCGCCAATAGTTTTAGCTGTTTGCCGTTAGTTCGTTTGCTGCCGCCATTGTTGACTTACCGGGACCGCTAAAAGCTAAAAGCTTTCTCCCTTTTTTCCTTAGCTTTGCCGCCTCTTAATTTTTTTTATTATGGCAACAACATCAGACATCAGCCGCGGCATGATTATTAAACTGGAAGGCAGTTTGTACAGTATAATAGAATTTGGTGAAAATAAAACAGCCCGCGCAGCTGCAAAAGTATGGGCCAAGTTAAAAGGCGTTGACAATGCGCGCAGCATTGAAAAAACATGGAACAGCGGCGATAATATTTATCCCGTGCGTGTAGAAAGAAAAGATTACCAGTACTTATACAAAGATGATACGGGCTATAGTTTTATGGACAATGAAACTTTTGAGCAGGTTACCGTACAGGAATCCATGGTTGATGCGCCACAGTTTTTAAAAGAAGGCCAGGCAGTAAGTGTACTGATGAATACCGAAACCGAATTGCCGATGAGTGTGGAACTACCCGATAAAATTGTGGTGTTGGTTACCTATAGTGAACCCGGCATGAGAGGTGATACTGCCACACGTACATTAAAACCTGCCACGGTAGAACCCGGCGCAACTGTAATGGTGCCGCTGTTTGTTAATGAAGGAGAAAAAATTCGCATTAATACAAAAACGGGGGAGTACGTAGAACGCGTGAAGGACTAAATGAAATGTTCTGAATGTTACGTGTTGAGTGTTGTATTTTAGTCGCGGCGGGGAATTTAAATGTGCCATTCAAAATAACCCTATCTTAGCCCTCCATTATTAACTGAAAAAAATTCAGCCATATGGATTTTAAGCAAATACAGGAACTGATTCGTCTCATTAACAAGTCCAATATCGGAGAAATTACGGTAGAGGAAAAGGGATTTAAGATTACCATCAAACAAAAACAGGAAGCTGTTCAACAAATACTGGCCGCACCGCCGGTATATGCACAGCAACCATTAGCCGCACAGGCACCACCAGCAGCAAACACCAGTACAGAAAAAACAAAACCAGCTGCTGATACCACCGCTTCTTCTAACCTTATCACTATAAAAAGCCCGATGATTGGTACTTTCTACCGCCGGGCATCTCCTGACAAACCAATATTTGTTGAAGTAGGTGATGAAATTACTCCGGGTAAAGTAGTTTGCATTATTGAAGCCATGAAGCTGTTTAACGAAATTGAAAGTGAGATAAGCGGTAAAGTGGTAAAAGTGCTGGTAGATGATGCTTCACCTGTTGAATACGATCAGCCGTTATACCTCGTGGAACCCGTTTAATAATGTGTAAATGTGTAAATGTGAAAATGTGAGAATGAAGTCCTCCATTTACACATTTGTCATATTCATCACATTCATCACATTCTGAAAGTTATGTTTAAAAAAATTTTAATTGCCAATAGGGGGGAAATTGCATTACGCGTCATACGTACCTGCCGTGAGATGGGTATTAAAACAGTGGCCGTTTATTCTACTGCCGATAAAGACAGCCTCCATGTAAAATTTGCTGATGAGGCGGTATGCATTGGTAAACCACAGAGCGCTGATTCCTACCTGAACATTCCGCATATTATGGCAGCAGCAGAAATTACAAATGCTGATGGCATTCATCCTGGTTATGGCTTTCTTGCGGAGAATTCAAAATTTGCACAAATATGCCTGGAGCATGGTATAAAATTTATCGGGCCAACGCCTGATATGATAAATGCCATGGGTGATAAAATTACTGCCAAAGAAACCATGATAAAAGCCGGCGTGCCGGTGGTGCCTGGCAGCAAAGATTTGCTTGAAAACGTTGACCATGCAAAAACGCTTGCGGCAGAAATAGGCTACCCTGTTATTTTAAAAGCAACTGCAGGAGGTGGTGGCAAAGGCATGCGTGTTGTATTTAAAGAAGAAGACATTGAAAAAGCTTTTAATACAGCCAAGCAGGAAGCAGGCGCTTCATTTAAAAATGATGGTATTTATATTGAAAAGTTTGTGGAAGAGCCACGTCACATAGAAATACAGGTAGCCGGTGATCAGTATGGCAGGGTAAGTCACCTTAGTGAAAGGGATTGCTCCATTCAGCGCCGTCACCAGAAACTGGTAGAAGAATCGCCTTCTCCATTTATGACACCCGAATTGCGCCAGCGCATGGGTGAAGCAGCTATCAAAGCCGCTTCCGCTATCAATTATGAAAGTGTGGGCACCATTGAATTCCTGGTAGACAAGCACCGCAATTTTTATTTCATGGAAATGAACACCCGTATACAGGTAGAGCATTGTGTTACGGAAGAAGTAGTGAATTTTGATTTGATAAAAGAACAGATTAAAATAGCAGCCGGTGAATCCATCAGCGGAGAAAATTATGAACCGCAGGGGCATGCTATCGAATGCCGTATCAATGCAGAAGATCCTTACAATGATTTCAGACCAAGTCCCGGAAAGATAACCGTACTGAACCAGCCAGGCGGTCATGGCATACGTGTAGATTCGCATGTGTATGCTGGTTATACCATTCCTCCGTATTATGATTCACTGATTGCAAAAATTATTGCAACTGCCAGAACAAGAAAAGAAGCCATTGATACCATGCACCGTGCTTTAACGGAGTATGTGATTGAAGGGGTAAAAACCACGATTCCTTTTCACCTGCAACTGATGAAAGATGAACGTTTCAGAAGTGGCGATTTCAATACAAAATTTTTAGAGTCATTTACTTTACTATAACCGCTCAGGTTAGCAGACACAGGGCCTGGCTGAGAATGCCGGGCTTTGTAGTTTTCCGGAAGCTGTGTTAAATGTTATGTGCTATGTGTTGTGTAGCTGCGCTGCAAGAAGCCGGTATTATTATTGACATCTTGTCTTAAAAGTACATAACACATAGCACTTAAAACATATAAATTGCTATCCTTTTTTCTTCTTGTCTTTCTTCTTTTCAGCCTTCAGCGCCTTTGCTTTTTCTTTTTGCTCAGGTGTAAGCGTAGCATCTACTTCTTTCTTTTTTTCAGCTTTTAAGGCTTTTATTTTTTCGCTCTTTTGTGCTTCGGTCAGCTTTGTATCGCTTTTCACTTTTTCCTTTTCTGATTTGAATTCTTTTTTGGATGCTTTTATGTCGGCTTCCTGTTTTTTATTGAGCCCCAGCTCATCTTTCATTTTTGCTTTTTTTGCAGTAGCAACATGGTGAACCGTATCTCTTTTTTGCTGTGCATTGCCTGCAATAACAACAAATAATAAAATGGCCAGTAAGTAACTGAGTTTCATGGTATGTTTTTTTTAAATTACTACAAATTTCTGATTGCGTATGTTAAAATACTTCTATGTTATTATTAAAAGCTTTCTTCATTACAAGATCGATAGAAACAAAGCATAGATCACCACATTTGCACATCATCACATCAGTCTTCACCCATCTTTTTAATCACTCCTTCCAGTACCTGTTCAACATTATAAAATGATGCTAATTTTTTAATAACGGCTTCTACCACTGCATCAGGACAAGAAGCACCACTGGTAATCAATATGCTGACAGCTTGGTTTTCCGGGAGATATCCGGACGATAACAATTCCTCTTTGGCATGAAAATTATAATGCAGTATTTCTTTGCCTGATAATATTTTTTCTTTGCTGTTTATAAAATAGGTAGGCAATTTTTCTTCGCAGAGTTCTACCAGGTGCGTAGTATTGGATGAATTATAACCACCCACCACAATGGCCAGATCTGCCGGCGTTAACAGCATACCAGATGCTGCTGATTGATTATCGTTGGTGGCATAACAAAGCGTATCACGGGTATCTGCAAAACGTTCTGCTATGGTTGTTTCATTCAAACCAAAATGCTGCATGATCGTTTTTTTCAAATAGTCCGAGATGGCCTGTGTATCGGTTGCAAGTTGCGTTGTTTGATTAATTACGCCCAGCCGCTGCAGATCTTTGATGATATCAAATCCTTCAGAAAAATGGCCACGGAATTCTATATAAAATAAAGCTGGATCCTTTTCACCCGTAATATATTTTGCCAGCTCTATTGTCTCGCCCATATCATTAACAACAATAGAAGGTGCTGTTGAAGCGGCATGAGAAAAGGTAGCCCTTGTTTCTTCGTGCTTTGGCTTGCCATGTATAACAATGCTGTATCCTTTGCCGGCAATCTGCCCGCTGCGGTTCCATACTTTTTCTACAAATGGGCAAGTAGTATTGTATTTTTCTGTTTGTATACCTTTTTCGCGCAACATTTTTTCTGTTTGCAAAGTGGTGCCAAATGCGGGTATAAGAACAATGTCATCTGCATTAATGGTTTCAAAAGGAATGATTTGTTTGCCGTAGGTATCCTGCAGAAATTGTATACCCCTTTCCTGCAAATCTGCATTTACCTGCGGGTTATGGATCATTTCGCTCAATAAAAAAATACGTTTTCCGGGATTTTCATCAATGGTTCTGAAAGCGATTTCAATAGCATTTTCTACGCCATAACAAAAACCAAAATGACGGGCCAGGTAAATACGCAGGGGACCAAGATCAAGCAAAGCAGGACTAAAATCTTTTTTTAATTTATCATCCTTTCTGCGTTTATTCTTAATCGCAGTAATCAGCGGGCTTCTGTATGTAATTGGAACATTAAATGTTTTCATGAACTGCCTGGTAACAGCGGTAAAGGTACAACACGATTATTATTTTAATTTCTAATTTTAAGTTTCAGGGTGTTTGCATGATTTTTGGAAATCGCTTGTGTGATAATGATTATATTAGTGGCTGTCATATCAGGGCAATTTAAAATATGAAATTAAAAATTCAAAATAGCTGGAAGTATGGAGCAATTTACACCTGTTGAATGGGCAAATGATACCAATATTTATGAGGTTAACCTGCGGCAATACACGCAAGAGGGTACCTTTAATGCATTTATAAAAGAACTGCCGCGCCTGCGTCATATGGGTATAGAAACATTGTGGTTTATGCCCGTCACGCCCATCAGCGAAGAAAAAAGGCTGGGCACCCTTGGCAGCTATTACGCCTGCAGCAGTTATATACAAACCAATCCTGAATATGGTAACATCAGTGATTTTAAAAACCTCGTTGCTGCTGCGCATGATCTCGGTTTTAAAATACTGATTGACTGGGTGGCCAATCATACCGGCTGGGACCATGAGTGGACAAAACAGCATCCTGAGTTTTACCGTAAGAACCTTGATGGACATTTTTTTGATAACAATGGATGGGAAGATGTGATTGATTTAAATTATGATAACCAGGAACTCCGGGCAAAGATGATAAGTGCTATGGAGTTTTGGGTAAAGGAATGCAGTATTGATGGATTTCGTTGCGATATGGCCATGCTGGTTCCGCTTGATTTTTGGAAACAGGCACGCAGGCAATTAGATAGTATTAAAAAATTGTGCTGGCTGGCAGAATGTGAAGAGATAAATTATCACGAAGCATTTGATGCAAGCTATACCTGGAAATGGCTGCATAAAATGGAAGCTTACTACAGAAAGGAAACAGATATTGCAGGGTTGGATGAGGTATTGAAATATTATGATACGATGTTTCCGCCAACGGCACTGCGTGCATTTTTTACAACCAATCATGATGAAAATTCTCATAGCGGAAGTGAGTATGAAAGACTGGGCGCATCAGCCGAAGCATTTGCTGTATTGTGTTGCACATGGAATGCAATTCCCCTGATCTACAGCGGCCAGGAATTACCCAATAAAAAAAGACTGAAATTTTTTGACAAAGATTTTATTGAGTGGAGCGATAAATGTGCATTGCATGATTTTTTTAAGAAGCTATTGGAGCTGAGAAAAAATAACCCCGCACTAAAAGCAGGATCTGCTGATGTTGTTACACACCGGCTGCATACAGATGCCAACCAGTTTGTATTTTCTTTCTTACGTAAAAACCAGCGAACCAATAATGAGGTGCTGGTAGTGATCAATCTTTCTGAAGATGTTAAACACCTGGTGCATATTACAGATGGCGAATTAACGGGACCATATACCAATGTATTTACCAATGCAGTAAAAGATTTTACGGATGAACAGCATTTTGCGCTGCAACCATGGGAGTACCAGGTGTATGCAAGATGACCTTACCCCCGGCCCTCTCCATTGCGTGGAGCAGGGGGCCTCTCCGTTAGATTGCTTACTAATTAAACCTCAGGTTGGCCGAGTTCAATCTTCACGTTTATAAAATCAAAAAAGCTTTTGGAGCGTTTCTATATTTAACGTGACTATTTTATCAGGCATCCCCAGATACATGTTGTAAAGCCTCTTACAATAGGGCACCCTCTACAGCGACGCGTGAGAAGGGGGTGAGGGCAAACACAAAGGCCGGAGTTTCTTACAACTCCGGCCTTTATTAAAAGGATATATCCAGGATTCTTCTATCGTATCATTGGTCTTAATTAGCTTCCATTTAATGGTTTATTATGTTCTAATTATCACTACCCAACTTTACAGTCACAGGGTAATTTCCTTCAAAACCAGGGTAAACGCCATCAAGCTTTACAGTACCACCCGGGGTTTTTTCTATTTCTTTCCGCAGGTCATCTACCGTTAATACTTCATTGCCATTTACTTTTGTAATCACATAATTATCTTCAATCCTGGTTCTGCTTAACGGACCTTTTTCATTGATTGATTTTATTCTTACACCACCTTTCACTTCAAATTCTTTTGCATCTTTTTTAGAGATGGTTTCAAATTCGCCCAGTTTGTCCAGCACAGAGGTCTTTACCACTTCTGTATTGCCGCTGCTGTTTTTAAGCAATACATCGGTATTGCTTTCTTTACCACTGCGCACATAGGTTACTTTCACCTTATCGCCGGGACGCTTAATGGCAATCTGCCCAACCAAATCAGCACCTGAGTAAATTGGTATTCCGTCTATTTTTGTAATAAAATCACCTTTCGTAATACCCGCTGCTATCGCACCACCGTCTTTTGTAACATCCATTACATACACGCCTTCACCATCAGTAATTCCCTGTTGTTTTTTTACGTCATCGCTCAGGTTATTGGGTGCATAGTTAATACCGATGTAGGCACGTTGAACGGTACCAAACTTCATCAGGTCCGATGTAATTTTCTTTACAATATTTACTGGTATAGTAAACGAATAACCAGCATATGAACCAGTAGGAGAAGCAATGGCAGAATTAATACCAACCAGCTTGCCCTCTGTATTGATAAGTGGCCCGCCGCTATTGCCGGGATTTACTGCTGCATCTGTCTGTATAAAAGATTCGATAGGACTTTTGCTCTGGCGGCGGTTAATATCCAGCGTTCTTCCTTTAGCACTAACGATACCAGCGGTAACAGTAGCTTCAAGAGTAAGCGGATAACCTACTGCCAGCACCCATTGCCCAACCTGTACTTCATCTGAATTACCATACAATAAAAAAGGAAGACCTTTAGCTTCAATTTTTATAATGGCCAAATCACTGCTTGGATCGGTTGCAACAAGTTTCGCTTTAAATGATTTTTGGTTGCTCAGGGTTACATTAATATCATCGGCCCCGTCAATCACGTGATTATTGGTAACAATGTAACCATCTTCGCTAACGATGGCACCGGATCCAGAAGCCATCTGGGGAAGACTGCGGCCTCGCTCACCAAACAAATCATCAAATCCATCTCCGAATAAATCAGAAAATGGGTTTTTTCGGGGAAGATTATTGGTAGCTACGGCATTGGTTTTGGTTTTGATATGCACCGTGGCTGGTATGGCCGCGCTTGCTGCCGCTGTAAAGTCAGCAGGTGCATTGTTAGTACCAGTAACACCATCAAACTTTGCATAGTTGGATGGAGCCTTTGTAGTGGTGTTGGATGCCTGCGCCTGGTAAACATAGGCATCGGTTTGTGAAATCTTGTTGTAAGCCCACATACTACCCACGGCGGTAGTGGCACTGATCAACATAATGGCTGCTACTTGTTTTAGTTTCATATGTATAAATTTATCTGATACTGGCTTTCAAATTATATGCCTGCTCTTATACAAAATAACGAAGGAGACATGATTACGGTTCTCCGCTTATCTTGTTTAACAAATGTTTTACCAAAGTCTTCGTACTTGTCATTCCAAATTTACTGAATTCCTTTGATTCCGACTAGTTGTCAGATCAATTACAAGGCATAATCGTCAGTCGTGAGACTTTAAACGTGATTACATCCTGAATATATGTCAAAAAAAGCCCCGTAATTGAGATCTCATGATTGACGTTTGACGATTCACGTTTTCTTCTCATGCCTGACGTCTGCCGTCCCCAACTCCAGCAAAAACCTTATCGTATCCACCCCATCGGCAAAATCGGTCAGGGAAGGTTGCTGGGCCTCTCCAAAACCAACCAGCCCATTGCCAATAACGCATTGTATGTCATTGTTGTTTTGCAGGGCAACCAGAATTTCTTTGGGGTTACCGGTATAAAATTCATAGTGCAGCTGGCTGATAGCCGAAAAAGCAGCTTCATTTTCTACCAGTAAGACTGCGCCATTGGTCATATAGTATTTATTATTGAGCAGCAGTATGGCCAGCTGGTAATCGTAATTATTTTTGTATTTGTTGTGATCGGCAAAACCGGTGTATTCTTTAAAAGAGGCCAGCAGGGGAATAAAATCATAGCCTTTGGGTACGTATAATTTGGTAACATTTCTGCAGCCCAGGCCATAATACTGGTTTACATCACCGGCTAGTTTTTCAAGGTCAGCGGCAGATTCCTGGCCGGTCAAAATGGCCACAGATGTGCGGTTACGGCGTATGATATGCGGGTACTTGCTGAAATAATAATCGAAATATCGGCTCGAATTATTACTGCCGGTGGCGATATATGCATCACAACCTTTCAGCATATCTGGAAAAACCGTTTGGTAAATGATTTCACCGCTCCATTCACTTAATTTTTCAATGATGTGTTTAATGAGGACAATATCTTTGGAAGAAGGCTTTACAAAAGCATAGTTCCCACTCAGGAAAATACAGAGCCAGTCGTGAAAACCAACCAAAGGAATATTTCCGGCCATTACCAATCCAATTTTTTTTGGGTTGATCTGTTCATCAGGTATGGCATACCATGACACAAAATCTTTTAGCTTATCCGGGTCCAAAAAATTATTTACAATATTTTTAATAGCAAGGTTAATAAATAGCTGCGTAAACCATCCATTTTGTCTTTCCGCATTATCTTTAATAGCTGCCCATTCCGGGGAATCCGTCATTAAATAATTACGCAGTTTCACTAATAAATCAATACGTTCTTGTAATTTCATTTCGCAGTATTAAATTTGGGGTAAAGATAATTGTAACTAACCCATTAAATTGAAGAGAACATGGCTATTAAAATAACAGAAGAATGTATTAATTGCGGTGCCTGTGAGCCCGAGTGTCCTAACAATGCGATCTATGAAGGAGGTGTAGAATGGGCCATTGCAGATGGCACAACAGTAAAGGGGCAGTTTACTTTACTGGATGGAACGGTAGTAGATGCCGCTCAGAAAAATGCGCCTGTAAGTGTAGACACATATTATATTACGCCCAATAAATGTACAGAATGCCAGGGTTTTCATGAAGAACCCCAGTGCGCAGCTGTTTGCCCGGTAGATTGTTGCGTACCCGATGAAATGTACAAAGAAACCGTAGATGAGCTGATGGCAAAAAAGGCAAAAATGCATATTTAACCGGTACGATATATTTTAAATTAAGCCGCAGGTTCGCATATTATTATACCTATTTAATCTGCGCATCTGCGCCTTTGTATGTGCAAAACTTTTAAAGGAGAAATTGGCCAGTAAAAAAAAATTATACTACCTTGATACTACCAAAGAAGTTTTACCTGTAGCCCGTAAGCTACACTTCAATAAGCGGGTGATATGTTCCGCTGATAATCTGGTGAAGGGCGATAATACAACCCTTCACCTTTTTTATGCGCCGAAAAAAAAGTGAATTGCCGCAAATTCGCAGGTTAGTTACCATTAATCTGCGAATCTGCGGCAATTTTAAATTTTTAATAAGAGTTTTCGGGTTCTTAAATTTTTACTCAATATTTGCGTTATTGTTGGAAGATATCCGACAGTGAAACCCAGTTTATTTATGGCGCAACAACCAAATATTGCTTTTATTACCGGTGGCTACTCCGGTGAAGCAGCAATTTCTTATAAAAGTGCAGTTACCATTGAGAAAAACCTGGATGCGGCATTGTTTAGTGTATACAAGATCGATATTACACCGGCTGCATGGTTTTATACAACCGCTGCAGGCGAAAAAATAAACGTAAACCGCGATGATTTTTCTTTAACTATTAAAGGTGTTAAAATAAACTTTGACGCCGTTTTTATTGGCATACATGGTACACCGGGAGAAGATGGCAAGTTACAGGGGTATTTTGATATGGTGGGTATACCTTACACATCCTGCGATGCCGCCACATCTGCTTTAACATTTAATAAAAGATATACAGTAGCTGTTGCTGCGTTTTCTGGTATATATGTTGCAAAGTCTGTGTTGCTTATCAAAGACAGGTTTCAAAGCCCTGAAGAAGTGACCAGCCAGCTTAGTTTTCCTGTATTTGTAAAACCCAATAATGGCGGCTCAAGTATCGGCATGTCCAGGGTTAATAATGCCTCTGAAGAACTGGGTACTGCCATCGAAAAAGCTTTCAGGGAAGATAACCAGGTGCTGGTAGAAGAATTTATAGAAGGCAGGGAATTCACGATTGGTGTATTTCAATCTAAAGGAGAAATTATTACCTTACCTTTTACAGAAATTAAAACCAAAAAGGAGTTTTTTGATTTTGAGGCGAAATATACAGCTGGCTTTACAGAAGAAATAACACCTGCAGTGGCAGATGAAGGCATAGCAGCGAAAGTAAGGGCTGCTGCAAAAAAAATCTACGAGGTTTTTAATTGCCGGGGTATTGTTAGAATTGATTTTATCTACAATGAAAAAAAAGGGCAACCCTATATGCTTGAAATAAATACGATACCCGGACAAACAGAAGCCAGTCTTGTGCCGCAGCAGGTAGCGGCTATGGGCTGGAACTTAAAAGAATTTTACACCGCACTGGTGAATGATGCGCTGGAAAGACGTAAAGTGTGAGGCGTGAATGCTGAGACATTAAGCGTAGGTGGAGAATGAAGTTGGCGTTCATCGTTTTTATTTAGCGTTCATTTGTTTTCCTTAGCACAAATTCGCGTTCAACATTTAAAACAACAGTATACAATAACGTGTTTCAATTTATAACCAAACGACCCCTCTGGGCAAACATTCTTTTTGCCATAGCATTGGTATCGGTGCTGCTCTTTATTTTTCTTCTTTCATTAAACTGGATAACCCATCACGGTAAAATTTTAAAAATACCTACTGTTACCGGCAAAAGTCTGACTGATGCAAAAAAGCAACTGGAGACACAGGGTTTTGATATTATAATACAGGATTCTGTTTACGTGGATACGCTGCCACCACTGAATGTTGTAAAACAGTTTCCTGAGGCAGATGCAGAAGTTAAAATCAACCGTACCGTATATCTTACTATCAACCGCGCGGCTCCGCCACTGATACAAATGCCGCAATTGGTGGGACAAAGTTTCCGCAGTGCACAAATACTTTTGAAACAAACAGGGTTAAAATTGGGCGATACTTCTTTTGTGGTTGATTTTGCCAAGAACTCCATTAAAAAGCAATTGTATAAAGGCCAGGAAATTACTTTCGGTACAAAAATACCTATGGGTGCTAAAATTGATTTGGTCATCAGCAATGGTATTGCAGATGTTGATATGTCGGTGCCTGATTTGATTGGCATGACTTATAACGATGCAAAGATTTACATGGAAGGCAACAATTTAGAATTTGGCCCGGTGGTTCCGGATCCGGGCGTAAAAGATACATTGAATGCATTTATTTACTGGCAAAGCCCGCCACGGTTAACTGAAGATCACCGGGTAAACCGAATTCATCCGGGACAATTAATTGATGTAAGATTAAGTGCAGAAAAACCTGTCAGATCAGATTCTGCGGCAAAACTGCCTGCACAGCAACCAAATAATTATTAAATAATACAGTCATAATTTTATAGTATGAAAACCATCACTGTAGAACAATTAAAGGCAAGAATGGACGCAGGAGAAAAACTCAACCTGGTTGATGTGCGTGAACCCAATGAATACCAGGAGTTCAATATTGGGGCTACATTAATTCCATTAGGTAAAATACAATCCATGCAGGCCGATGAACTGGACGATCTAAAAGATCAGGAAGTTATCTTGCATTGCCGCAGTGGTAAACGCAGCGCCACCGCAGCCATGTTCCTGGAAACTATGGGCTTTACCAATACAGTAAATGTAGAAGGCGGTATGCTTGCATGGCAGGAAAAATTTGGGAGCTAAGAGAAAGGCGATAAAGAGAAAAAGAGGGTTTGCCGGGCTAAAAAAAAGCGAAAACGATTTTCTGTTCAGATAAAAAAAGGAGACAACTAACAATTGTCTCCTTTTCTATTCTAATCTCTTAACTTAGAACTTTACATTAAGCGCCAGCATAAAATTTCTTCCTGCCATCGGAAAATAAAAATTTTCTTTTACCAGCGACTGGTCATAAAAATAGCTATAGGTATAACCGTTGGATTCATATTTTTTGTTCCACACATTATTCAGCCTGGCTATTAAGGTTATGGTTTTTGTAAACGTTGTATGCACGCTGTATTGAATGGTAAGATCCTGAACAAAATAACCATTGATACTTTTATCATCACTGCCGGTATTATCTAAAAATTGGGTGCCTGCGTACTTTACACTGCTATTGATTTCGGCATTGGAAAATGGAAAGATTTGCAGTAAACCTGCTGCAATTACAGAAGGTGAAAAAGCAAGGCTTGTTTTGCTATAATAAAAAGTATCCTGTTGTACCAGGTCAAAATTTGCATTATACCGTGGGATATAATCATAGAAGTTTTTTATTTTGTTGTCACTCAAAGTAAAATTGCCGCTGAGTTGGACTGTTTTATTCAGTTTGTATCTTCCCTGTAATTCTATACCTGCCCGGTAGCTGCGCGGCGTATTTATGCGAAGGACATCCCCTACATCATTTATTTTACCAGTAAGTATCAGCTGATCTTTATAATTCATGTAATACAGGTTGATACCCCAGCCGTAATTAAATTTATTTTCTTCCAGGCCCAGTTCAATATCCTGCAGGCGTTCTGGTTTTGGCGGATTGGTCAGCGCCCCGTTTTCAAAATCATCCCTGTTGGGTTCTTTATTGGCAAACGCGTACGAAGCGTAGGCAATAAGAGAACCGGAATAATAGGTGAGTCCAAGTTTTGGGTTAAAGAAATTATAATGATTATTCAATACCAGGCCCGTAAATTTTCGGGTGCCATCAATTTTATAGTCAACACGGCGGTATTGTAAATCAACCAGTGCTTCAAAGTGATCGGTTAGTTTATACTGGTATTTGCTGTAAAGATTAAAGTCTTTTTTAACAGCCTTGTTATCATACCACTGATAATTATCCGGTGCACCATTAGCGGCCCAGATAATATTGCCATAATGTTTTCCATCATATTCATTCCAGCCACCACCAATACTAAACTGATCTTTTTTCGTTTTGTGCAGTAGAGAAAAAATAGTCCCGTACAGGTTATTATCCAGCCATAGACGACGGACCAAATCTGTTTTTTTAATAGTATTGCTGCCAATTATAATATTGGGTAAGCCATAGCTGCTGTATTTGGCATCGTTCTTATATTCTTCATAATACCCTTTGCCTTTTGATAAGTACACGGCCATATTTACCGCCCATTCATTGGCAAACTGGTGATTAAAAAACAACTGGTAATGATCCTGCTGATAGTTATCCGTTTGATTGGGATAAGTAAAAGCATTGTATTTACGCGGATTACTGTTAAAAAGATTGGACGAATCAGCAGCATTAAAATACAGCGAGCCGAGGTTATTATAGTAATGGTTTAGCAGGCTGTCTTTATTATAAAATAATTTGTATTGCGGTATGCCGTTCCATGCCTGGTAAGTTTTTTCGGTACCGGATATAATATTAAAGCGTATGGAAGAGTTGCCATTAATCCACGCAGCGCCCGCATATAAACTTTTCAAATCACTGCGCCCGCGATCGACAAAACCATCACTTGAAATCTTTGACAATCTTGCATCAAAAGTAAAATGCTTATTGATTAAACCTGTCCCAAACTTTACGGTGTTTTTCCAGGTATTGAAAGAGCCGTAGCTGTTATTTATCTCCGCGTATGCCTGCTCATTTGTTTCATTGGTACTCAGGTTGATGCTTGCACCAAATGCACCTGCTCCATTGGAAGAGGTGCCAACCCCTCTTTGTATTTGTATGCTGTTAAGTGAAGAAGCAATGTCTGGCATATCAACAAAATAAGTGCCCTGGCTTTCTGCATCATTATACGGTATACCATTCATGGTAACATTAATGCGGGTGGCATCTGTTCCGCGTATGCGCATGCCGGTATAACCCACACCATTACCTGCATCGGAGGTGATTATTATGGAAGGGGTCTGACTTAAAATAAATGGAAGGTCCTGCCCAAGGTTACGTTTTTCAATATCATTTTTGCTGAGATTGCTTTTTGCAAAAGGTGCTTTTTCACCAGCTCTCAGCGCTTTAATTTCTACCGGCTCCAGGAAAAGAGCCAGCCTTTTCATCTCCACCTTTACCATGGCGGCAGGCAGGGTAATAGTTGTATCAACCGGCTTAAAACCTACGCTGCTGATGTAGCAATGTACCGCACCTGTTTGCCTGGTAGTAAATGAAAGTTCGCCTTTTTCATTGGCAGCAAAGGTGCCTGCTTTTTCTAATTCAATACTTGCATTGGCTACCGGGTTTCCGGCAGCATCTGTAATAAGGAGAATTGTTTTTGACTGGGCCCAACTCATTTGTTGTACCGTCAAAAAGCAAATTCCCCAAAGCAATTTTTTCATACTTAACCTTTTTAGAGAGGGTTAAAGGAATAAGCTGTAGGATCTAAGGTTGCCGCGAAAAACCTTAAGTCCTGTGCCAAAACCTTTTACCTTCCGGTGTTTAAAATTGATTTGAGGGAAATGCTGCTAAGCAAAAGAGGAGAGAACTGAAATTCGGTTCACCTTCCCTGCGCAGGCATTACCCTGATCAGGTTCAACGGGTATCATCTCAGCCGGCCGCCAAAGCGGAAAGCACCCCGAGGACACTGGCTCCGCAACTATTGCGGAGCTGAAACGAAGGTATGACAGAAAACAATAATTCCTGTAACATTTTAATGGGTACAACGTCTTACTAAAAAATACTGTGTATGAAAAAAATCAGTTTATTCCTTTTTGCAAGCCTGGCAACCATTATTTCGTTTGCCCAGGATAAAATAATTAATGATGCCAACGCAGAAGCCCGGAACGTCAGTGGCTTTCATGCCATCAGAATATCCCATGGTATAGAACTGATTATTAAACAGGGAAATACTGAGGCAGTAGCGGTAAGCGCATCTGAAAAAGAGTACCGGGATAATATTAAAACCGAAGTATTGGACGGCGTATTGAAAATTTATTTCGATACCAAATGGTATAAAAACTGGAATTCAAATGGTAAAAGGCTAAAAGCCTACGTGTCTTTCAAACAATTGGATTTGCTGCATGGTTCATCTGGTTCTTCCACAACAGTAGATGGCAGCTTTAGCGGAAACACGGTAAGAATTGAATTGTCTTCAGGCGCAGGTTTTAAAGGTGCGGTAGAAGCAGGTAGTCTTACAGTAGATGGTTCCAGCGGATCAACTGCACATGTAAGCGGAAAAGCGCAAAGTGCCAGTCTTGAAGCCAGCAGCGGGTCGGGCGTGTATGCTTATGAACTGATAAGTGATAAATGTAATGCAGATGCCAGCAGCGGCGGTGCCATACAGGTAAGTGTAAATAAGGAATTGTCTGCCGAAGCAAGCAGTGGTGGTGATATACGTTATAAAGGTGATGGTGTAATAACAAGAGTTTCTACAAGCAGTGGCGGAAGTATTAAGAAGAATGGATAGGGATAACGATGCCTCGTATGACGATCTTTGATTTCCTTACCGGGCGCCATTCCAGCGTCTTTTCAAATAACAACATTGAACGGGTCGATTGGCGGTTCTCTTTATTATTACTAATCGTAAAAAAATACAATCATGAAAAAAATATTTGCGGGCATTTTAATGTTGGGCACCGTTTTTTTTGCCACCGCTCAGAAAACTATTGTAAATGATGCCAATGCCGAAAAACGAAATGTGCCCGGTTTTACCGGTATCAGCGTTTCAAGCGCCATAGACATCTACCTCACCCAGGGGGATGAAGATGGGATAGCTGTAAGTGCTGCTGAAATAAAATACCGCGACCGTATAAAAACTGAAGTAAAAGATGGCATACTTACCATTTGGTACGATAATGAAGGAATGCATTGGGCTACGGGCAGTAAAAAATTGAAGGCTTACATTTCATTCAAAAATATAAATAAGTTAAATGCTTCCGGCGCCAGCGATGTTTTTATAAATGGAATACTTAAAGCAACTGATTTGGATCTGAAGCTTTCGGGTGCCAGTGATTTTAAAGGAGCGGTGGATATAGAAAAACTTACAGCAAATATCAGGGGCGCTTCAGATATGACAGTAAGCGGAAAAGTAGGGTCTTTAAATATAGATGCCAGCGGCGCCAGTGATCTTAAAAATTATGACCTGGTAGTACAAAACTGTGATGCCCGGGCTTCCGGCGCCTCCGATATAAAAATTACAGTAGAGAAAGAACTGAATGCCAGTGCAAGTGGTGCCAGCGATATCTATATTAAAGGCAATGGGGTAATTAATAAAATGAGTAAAAGCGGTGCCAGCAGTATAAAGAAAAGCTGAGACAAAATATTTATACGAGCCCCGTTTCGCCCATAAAGGTGCGGAACGGGGCTTTCTCTTTTTATTTGGATTGTAAACCATTCGCCCTTACATTTGCACCCCAACATCGCGAAGTAGAGCAGCGGTAGCTCGTCGGGCTCATAACCCGAAGGTCGGAGGTTCGATCCCTCCCTTCGCAACAGAAAAAGCCCACCTCTTCTGGTGGGTTTTTTAATTAAGTACTTTTGCCGGAAGAAGGCCAAAGGTGTAAGGCAAATCCTGCTTTTTATACCCAATACCTTCAACCTTATACCTTCAACGTCATGAAAGCGGGATTCGTAAATATTTTTGGTAAGCCCAATGCGGGTAAAAGCACTTTGCTGAATGCACTGCTGGGTGAAAAGCTGGCCATTATATCATCCAAAGTACAAACCACACGGCACCGCATAAAGGGCATATTAACCACAAAAGAATACCAGCTTATTATTTCTGATACACCTGGCATTATTGAGCCAAAATACAAGCTGCACGAGAAAATGATGACGGCGGTGAAAGAAGCACTGGAAGATGCAGATGTAGCTATTTTATTGCATGATTTAACTGATAAAGATACCAGTGAATCACACGCAATATTCGCCGCGTTAAAATTAAAAGTACCGGTGCTGGTGGTTTGCAATAAAACCGATAAAGTGGGTAAAGAAAGAACCGCGGATGCGCTTTCTTTTTTTAAGATTCAGTCTTATTGTACAGATGCGGTAGCCATTGCTGCCATCAAAAATCTTCATACAGATGAGTTGCTTAAAAAAGTGACTGACTTATTACCGGAAGGGCACCCATTTTTTGCAGAGGATGATATTACTGATTTGCCGGTAAGATTTTTTGTAGGCGAAATGATCAGGGAAAAAATATATGAGTTGTACGAAGAGGAGATACCCTATCATACCACGGTACTGGTGCAGGAGTTTAAAGAAAAATCAACGCTGGTAAAAATACAGGCAGATATTATTGTACAGCGCGATACACAAAAAGGAATTATCCTGGGCGAGAAAGGCCAGGGTATTAAAACACTGGGTATGGCGGCACGTGCGGAGATAGAGAAATTTTTGGGTCAGAAAATATTTTTGGAATTATTTGTAAAAGTAAAACCCAAATGGCGGGATAATGATATTCACCTTAAAGAGTATGGTTATCATTAACAGGGAAAAAGCATTTAAAAAAGTAAGTCATTAATTTTTATGAACGGATATACTGTAGCAATTGTGGGGAGGCCCAATGTGGGCAAAAGTACTTTTTTTAATCGTATGCTTGAACAGCGCAAAGCCATTGTTGATGATATCAGTGGCGTTACCCGCGACAGGCAATATGGCGTAACAGACTGGAACGGAACTTCATTTAATGTTATAGATACAGGTGGGTTTGTTCCTGAGAGCCAGGATGTGTTTGAAAGGGAAATAAAAAAACAAGTGCTGGTAGCAATTGATGAAGCAGATGCCATTGTCTTTGTAGTAGATTGTGCTACCGGTATTACAGAACTGGATGAATCTATGGCAAACGTGCTAAGAAGAACATCCAAACCGGTTTATCTTGTAGTAAATAAAGTAGATAACCACGAACGCTTACTGGAAGCTTCGGAATTTTACAGCCTGGGTTTTGAATTTATATTTTTTCTTTCTTCTATGACGGGCAGCGGCACAGGCGAATTGCTGGATGCAGTGGTTGCAGGTATACCGGAAGACGAGGAAGATGCACTGAAAGAGGGAGAAGGGTTACCCAAATTTGCCATTATCGGTCAGCCTAATGTTGGCAAATCTTCTTTACTGAATGCATTGATTGGTCAGGAAAGAACAATTGTAAGTGATGTAGCCGGTACCACGCGGGATACCATTCATACCCATTACAAACTTTTTCATAAAGAATTTATTTTAATTGATACAGCCGGCGTCCGTAAAAAGACAAAGGTGATGGAGGATCTTGAATTCTATTCTGTAATACGCGCTATTAAAGCAATGGATGAAGCAGACGTATGTTTACTGATGCTGGATGCCGGTAAAGGAATTACTGCACAGGATATAAATATTTTCAGCCTTGCTGCGCGAAAGGGAAAAGGAGTTGTACTGATTGTAAACAAATGGGACCTCGTAGAAAAAGAAACCAATACTGCCCGTGATTATGAAAAAGAATTAAAAGAACGCATTGCACCATTTTCAGATATACCAGTTGTCTTTATTTCTGTGAAAGATAAACTGCGCATTTTTAAAGTAATAGAAATAGCGCTGGAAGTATATGAAAACCGGAACAAAAAAATACCTACTTCGGAATTGAATGATGCTATCCAGGATGCAGTAAGACAATACCATGCACCGGTAGTAAGAGGACATGCTGTTAGTATTAAGTATGTGTCTCAATTACCTACTCCTGTTCCTTCGTTTGCATTTTTCTGTAATTTTCCTGATGACATCAAAGAGCCGTATAAAAATTACCTGGAAAACCGGCTTCGCGAAAGCTTCAATTTTAAAGGTGTGCCGGTACGTTTATTTTTCAGAAAAAAATAATTGAACAGGTTATTATATTTATAAGTCCTCCTTAACGGGAGGATTTTTTTTGCACAAGGATGAATGAGAAAAAAACTATTAAAACAGGAGGATTCCCTCATAATAACTTTTTTCTTTCAGGCTATCTTACCAATTATACTGCACTGCCCGGGTTCCTGGAAATGTATTGATTGATTTTTTAATTATTGATATGCCTTATTCCTTTTTTAAAAAAGAATGCCGGTGCATTACGTTCCTGTTAAGCATGCTTTTTCTGCTCCAGCCAGTAAGTATAAAGGCCCAGGTCAGATGGGATGGCGAAGCGGGCGACAATCAATGGACAACAGCTGTCAATTGGGTAGGAAACATTGTTCCCGCGGCTACTGATGATGTTTTACTGGACAACAGCCTCATGGCCGGCGATTATACAGTTTCATTGCCGGGTTCTTTGTCTTCCATTATTGTAAGAACAATTATTATTTTACCAACTGCGGGTAAGGTTATACAGTGTATTCTTCCCGCCTCAAATATTGCTACACCGGCTTTATCTGCTACTGGTCCGGGTTATGGCATAACTATTTATAATGGCGGTGTTTTTATGAATTCTTCCGGTTCTGTAAGTAATGCTGCAATTGCTGTAACCGATTCTTTTAGAATTTATAGCGGCGGGCAATACATACATAATACAAGGTCGGCGCATGCTGCCGTTGTTACTGTTTTGTCAAAACAACCCGGAACAGAAAAAGGTATTTTTAAGTTTGATGTTCCTGGTGGCGGTTATACGTTTGCTTCTTCAGGCCGCACATATGGTACGCTGGTATTAAGTGCTGATGCCTCGGGCGGCAGCCAGGTGTATGCTACCAGTGCCGCCAGTCCGCTAATTATTAATGGTGATTTTATTTTAAAAACCGGTGTTACGGTTAACCTTGATATTACAGCTTCAACAACTATTAAAGGAAATTATTTGCAGGAAGGGGGTGTATTCAATCTTGCGAGTCAGCCTAACAATAATATTGTATATATCAAAGGTGATTTTATCCAAACCACTGGTGTTATTACAGAAACATCGAATGGATTGCCGGCTATTGAATTAAATGGTACCGGTAACCAGGATATACAGTTAGCAGGAAGTATTATAAATAGCGTAGATCTCAGAATCAATAACAATGCGGGCGTTTCCCTGCTTTCTCCTTTATCGCTTCCATTTGATCTTAGTCTTACCAATGGAATTGTAAACAGTCATTCCTTTCTTACAACATTACAGCCCGGTTGTAGTCTTCAGGCAGATTCACTTTCAAATAACAGTTTTATCAATGGCCCGTTAAGAAAAGAAGGGCTGTCTGCTGCTGCAAATTTCCTTTTTCCGGTTGGTAAAAGCATTACGCAAAGATGGCTGGCACTCAAAAATGTCAGTGGTAGTTATACAGTTGAATTTTTTAAAGCAAGCCCCAATACACTTGCCACGGCTGTTGGCATGGGTATCCATCATGTTTCTTCCATAGAATACTGGTCTGTACATGCGGATGCAATACCCGTACCATTAGCTGCCATTGAATTGTCTTTTGATAATGTAAACAGTGGCGGGGTTACAGACATGGCCACGTTAAGGGTTGCACAACTCGAACCAGGTATATGGATAAATAAAGGCAATACTGCTACTACTGGTACTGCCGGGTCTTCCGGGTCTGTTGTAAGTGATCCGGTAAGTGTATTTGATGCCGCCGTTAATTATTTTTCCCTTGCCAGCAGTGATGCCTTTCAAAACCCACTGCCATTGAGATTATTGTCATTTAATGGAAGTGTTTCCGGCAATGACATTGTAATCAGTTGGAAAATTGCAGCACCGTGGCAGCCTGCATTTTTTGAAATACAATCATCTTCAGATGGTGTTCATTTTGTTTCTATTTCAAAGGCAAATGTTTCGTTTGGCCAGTCAGCTTACCAGTATACAGATAAAAGAAAACTAACCGGTAAACAATATTACAGGCTGAAGGCAATAGAAAAGGACGGTTCCTTTTTTTATACAAAAGATTTGCAGGTAACTGTGAATTACAATGTAGCTGAGGCCATCAGACTATGGCCATCGGTTGTAAAAAATAATGCCAGTTTATTTATTAATGCCGCTACGGGCCATAAAGCTCAAATTAGTATATATAGCCTGGATGGAAGGATTGTGCAAACAATGGATGTATTTGTACAGGCAGGCAGTAATTCCAATGCGTTGCAATTGCATACACTGGCTCCGGGTGTTTATATTATTGTGGTTAAGACAGAATACAATAAAACAAGTTTTACAAGGTTTGTGAAATTGAATTGAGGCTACTTCTGGATTAGGGATTAAATAAAAAATAAAAATTTATTTAATGCATGATTAGAAGCACAATTATAAATTGATTTTAAATGAAACCGGTAAAACCTAGATACAAAAAACTTTTAGCAGATATTGGCCGTGCCATTAACACTGCAAGACAGAATGCGATCAAAGTAATTAATATTGAATTAGTAAAAGCCAATTGGGAAATTGGCAGACACATAATAGAGTTTGAGCAACATGGAAAGGAAAGGGCAGAGTACGGAAGCGACCTGCTTACAAGGCTTTCCAAAGATTTAGGGAAACAATATGGTAAAGGATTTGGCAGACGCAATATCCTGGATATGCGCAGGTTTTATCTTGCATATAAGAAATGGCAGACAGTGTCTGCCAAATTAAGCTGGAGTCATTATATTTCTTTAATAGGTATTTCTAATAATATTGCAAGGAAATTTTATGAAAAGCACACCCTAAATGAAAATATGTCTGTACGTGAACTTGAACGTCAAATAGATTCTTCATTGTTTGAAAGGCTTGCAATGGGAAAAGATAAAAAAGGGATATTGTTATTGTCGGAAAAAGGACAGGTGATCTCACATTCTACAGAAGCAGTAAAAGATCCTTATATTCTGGACTTTCTTAAAATACCCCAAAGTCATAGAATGACAGAAAAAGATTTTGAACAAAGAATAATTAATAACCTGCAATTGTTCTTGCTTGAACTTGGAAAAGGATTTGCCTTTGTGGCAAGACAATACAGAATTTCATTGCGTAACAAGCATTATTCGATTGATCTCGTTTTTTATCATCGTATTTTGAAATGTTTTGTGCTTATAGATCTTAAAATACGGAAAGTAGATCATGGCGATATAGGCCAGATGAATCTTTATCTGAATTACTTCAAAACTGAAGAAAGTATTGAAGGCGACAATGAGCCAATCGGCATCATACTTTCAGCAGAAAGAGATGAGGTATTGGTTGAATTTGCAATGGGCGGGATTTCTAATAAAATATTTATTTCGAAATACCAGCTGTACCTGCCGGATAAAAAAGATCTCCAAAAAGAAGTAAAGGCAATTATGAAAAATAAGCGAATTAGGATTTCATAAATAATGAATCAAAAAACAATTGATAAACTCACCTGCGCAATAGATTTACAATTTAAAAGCTTTAATAATGCTTTGAATATTTTGTTTATAAGTAACCAGGCCTTCCTGTTCCTGTTGTATAAAACTGTTTTTTTCGAGGCTTCCTGTTACCTTTTCCATTTCGCTCCTGTTTTCATACACCATCTTGCGGAAAGGATTGGTGTAGTCCTTGGCGCGGCTGTCATAAATACCTTTCACCATCCATTCTTTTGTATAGATGCTTTGCTGTAGTAATTGTTTTAAACCCGCCTTATTTTTTTTGAGGTTGATGCCGTAAACAACTTGCAGTGCAGAAAGTGCATGCTGTAATTTCTGTGCCGGATATTGCACAGCCTGTTTTTTATAAAAGTTGTGAACCGCGTGCCAGTTTTTTATTTTTCCATTGCGTACCTGCAGTAATAATTTGCTTAATTCATCAGCAGGGATTAGCTGCCCTCCTGCATTTGTCCATGGTTGTAATTTACCGGCAGATGGCAATTGCTCCAGTAAGGCATCAATTGTCTTTATTTTATTTTTTTCAATCAGCGCCAGCAGTTCTATAGCGGCATAATAGTTTACCAGTTCCTTAAAAAGCTGGTAAGCCTGCAATCCTTTTATCAATATCACTTTGCGATCACTGTTTTCTGCATTGGGGATCAACAGTTCCAGGTCATTTACCATTCTGTCGTTCGATTCCAGTAATTTTTCTCCCGTTTTTTTTGTTTCCGCTTCCGGCATCCGCTGGTTAAATTTTTTTGTATACGCAGTACCGGCTATTAGTTTTAACTGTTCAAGTGCATGAATAATTTCATTGATACTATCAGGTGCCAGGAAACCATATTCAATGAATTGCGTTTTATCTGTGCGTTTGTCACGGTCAATATATTTCCATGAATTACGGGCAAGCGCGTACATGTTATACATAAACCAATAGGCGGGCATAACAACCAGCTGATCTTTACTGGTGTCATTGCTTACGAGAGAAAAAGGAAAAGCAATGTTTAATTCAGCCGGGTAATCTCCTTTTGCCAAAATCGAAAAGCTGGCAAATACTGAGTTGTGTTTAAGGCTTACGCAGAGCCCTGGCCAAAAACCACGGCCTGCAATAATTTCACCATCAGGGCTCCGGGAGTTGTGGTTGGATCCAATAGTAGCACCTGCTGCCATATTGCTTTGTCCCATAATTAAAGCAGCGCAAAGAAAAGAGTTATTATGATGCTGTTCATGCGCCGGGAAAATAAGGGAGTTTAAAACTTCACAGCAGGAAATAGTGGCGTTGTTGCCGAGATAAGAATTAATCAGCCTTGCCCCATATTTTAGTTGTGAATGGGAAGCCATAAAAAAACGAACGGCTTTAACACCATAAAAAACACGGCATCCTTCATTTATAATCCCGTTCACCAATTCGCAACCTTCGCCTACCTGCGACTTTGCATTAGCGTTAGAATTAATTGTAAGGTTTTTTAGTTTATTGGCACCTTTGATATAAGCATCTGTTCCTATCCATACATCTTTAATAATAGCACAATTTTTTATTACTGTACGGTCGCCTATTTCGCCATAGTATCCGCGGCGTTTATCAAATTCATTGTCAGTAAATCGTTTAAATGCGTTTTGTACCGCACTGTCATCGCGGAACCTGGTCCATAAATAGGCATCACCGGGCAGCATGCCATCAAAAGGTATAATACTTCTGCCACCATTCTCATTGCACACTTCCAGCCAGATACGGTTGGCTTCCTCTTCGCCTTCTTTTACAATGCCATTTCCAAAACGTGCATAATCTGTAGCAGCCAGTTCATTTACATTTACAATCATGGCATCATTGCCAATAATATAATGGGAAAGGTAATTGCAGTTATCAATGACTACATTATTCCCGAGATCAGAACTGATGATAGTACTGTTATACAATCCAACCGGTCTGCGCAGGTTATGAAACTCCAGGTAAAAAGCTTCCAGCCTGCCAATACGTACCAGGCCAAAGAATTTGCAGTTTTGTACCAGTTCCGGTGTAAATGCCTCAGACACCAGTATCATGTTCCAGTCATCTGATGTATTCCGGTTTCTTACCAATACTTCAATTTCGTAAGCAGTCAGCTTACGGTAGTTTACAGTATTTATATTTTGCTGGTTGCGCAGGTAATATTCATCTTTTCCTTTAGGCAAAAAATTGGATGCCACAAAATTATAGCCAAGCGTATTAACGGCGCTTTTTTGGATAATGTTCATGCAGCAGGGTTTAAATGGCAGGTATAAATACTGTAATCCATATTTTCAGAAAAATAGTTTATTCAACTGTTACGCTTTTTGCAAGATTGCGCGGCTTATCTACATCCAGGTTTTTGGCAACACCGGTATAATAACTTAATAACTGCAGCGGAATAACACTGAGTATAGGCGCTACAATTTCATTTGCTTCCGGTACAATCATGATATCATCTGCCATGCCCGCTATGGCTTCATCGCCCTGGCTCACAACGGCAATCACTTTTCCTTTGCGGGCTTTTATCTCCTGGATATTGCTTACAATTTTTTCGTAGTAAGCATCTTTTGTTGCTACAAAAAATACAGGCAGTGTATCGTCAACCAGGGCTATAGGGCCATGTTTCATTTCAGCAGCCGGGTAACCTTCCGCATGTATATAAGAAATCTCTTTTAGCTTTAAAGCACCTTCAAGTGCAATGGGGAAATTATATCCACGGCCCAGGTATAAGGCATTGGCAGCATCTTTATATTTTTCTGCGATTCGTTTAATATTGTCTGTGTTTTTTAAAATGATGGCTGCTTTCTCCGGTATCTCATGCAATTCTTTTAGTAAATCCATGTATCGTTTTTGGTCAATTGTTCCTTTCTCAACAGCAATTTTTAATGCAACCATGGTCAGTACCACCAGTTGTGCGGTAAATGCCTTGGTGCTGGCTACACCTATTTCCGGTCCTGCGTGCGTATAGGCGCCGGCGTGAGAGATACGTGCTATGGACGAACCCACGACATTTAAAATTCCAAAAATAATAGCGCCCTGTTCTTTTGCTTTTTCAATAGCTACAATGGTGTCTGCAGTTTCGCCACTTTGTGAAATAGCAATAATGACATCGCCCTTATGTACCACCGGGTTGCGGTAACGGAATTCAGAAGCATATTCTACCTCTACAGGTATGCGGCATAATTCTTCAATTACATATTCAGCCAACAGGCCCGCATGCCAGCTGGTACCGCAGGCAATGATAATTATGCGGGGGGCGTTTTTCAATTGTTCTATATAATTCTGAACGCCACTCATAGTAATGGTTCCGGCTGTTGCATCCATTCTGCCGCGAAGACAATCATAAATGGTATCCGGCTGTTCAAAAATTTCTTTCAGCATAAAGTGATCATAGCCGCCTTTTTCAATGGCTGCCAGTTCCAGGTCAAGCTTTTGTATATAGGGAGTGATCTTTTCATTACCCAGGTTTTTTAAAATCAGTTCATCGGCCCGCACTATGGCCAGTTCATAATCGTTTACATAGACCACTTCTTTGGTATACTCAATAATTGGCGAGGCATCGGAAGCAAGAAAATGTTCGCCTTTACCCACACCTATAACCAGCGGACTGCCTTTTCTTGCAGCAATCAATGTGTCCGGATTATCGGAATCAACCAAAATGATCACATACGCGCCGGTTACTCTTTTTAACGCAATGCGAAGGGCTTCTTCCAGGCTGCAATTATTATTGTGCTGTATATCCTCAATAAAATTGAGTAAGACTTCTGTATCGGTATCGCTGTTAAAAACATAGCCTTTGTTTTGTAAATCTTTTTTTAACTGGGCATAGTTTTCAATAATGCCATTGTGTATCATGGCCAGTTTACCATTGGCGGATACGTGCGGATGTGCATTGCGGTCGCTGGGTTCGCCATGGGTGGCCCAGCGGGTGTGGCCAATACCAATATGCGCATGCAGATCTTTTCCCAGCACACTTTCTTCAAGTTCTGCTACACGCCCTTTTTTCTTGTATACTTTTAAACCATCATTTAGTAATGCTACCCCGGCACTATCATAGCCACGGTATTCCAGGCGTTTCAGGCCTTTTAAAATAACAGGATAAGCCTCACGTGGTCCTATATAAGCAACTATTCCACACATAAACTCAAAATTTTAATGGAAATTAAATTTCATCAAAAATAAGACGGTGGCGGAGAATGACTGTATTTATTTGATCACAAGGATTTGTTGATGGTGGAATAGTGAAATGGCAGGATTTGCCTGTTTGTAATAACGGAAGGATCACAAATTTCGAAATCAAAAAAAACAGCAATTAACGCTTAACAGGATGGCTCAGGATGATTTAGGCAGGTGCTTGCTTATTTTTAAATACTAATTTAACAATATACCTGCTTGCTATATGAATAAATGGATACCTTTCCTTTCAATCTGCTTTTCAGGTATGCTCCAGGTAAATGGGCAGCCTCTACTGGAAACCGGCGCGCAAAAAATGCCTTCCGCCTGGATAGACAAAGACACGCATCACAAGGTAATGCGGCTCACCAATAATGGCCGCAGCAATATGAGTTTTTATTTTCACAATAATCCTTTTGCCGGTAACAATATGGTGTTTTACAGCAGTGAAGCTACACAACCAGAAAATGAAAAGGCAGCCAAACAGGAAACATATAACAGCAATACAAAGGACAAGCAATTATATGTGGTTGATCTTGCTACAATGCAATCATCGCCGGTTACAAAGCAATCATCACCTATGAATGGAGAAATACTGGGGAGAAAGGGAAGAAATGTTTATTACCAGGTACAGGATAGCATATACGTTACAAACATTGACAGTAAAAAAACGAACCTGGTCTATGTCTTTCCTCCTGATTTCAAAGCAAGCATAACTACCATCAATGCTGATGAAACATTACTGGGCGGGGCATGGTCAAACGATAAAGAAAAAGAACTTTTTAAAAACAATCCCGGTAAATCTGATTACTTCAATATTATTTACGAAGCAAAGCTTCCAAGAACTTTGTTTACTATTGATGTCCGTACAAAAGAATTAAAAAAGATTTTTACTGACAGCGCGTGGTTGAATCATGTACAGTTTTCTCCCACCGATCCTGCATTGCTTATGTTTTGTCATGAAGGTCCCTGGCACAAGGTTGACAGAATATGGACGATTGATGTGCATTCAAAAGCAATAAAGCTGATTCATAAACGAACAATGAATATGGAAATAGCGGGGCATGAATGGTTTGCACCGGATGGAAAAACAATCTGGTTTGATTTGCAAATGCCCAAAGGCGAAACCTTTTTTGTTGCGGGCACCAATCTGCAAACAGGTATTGAAAAACGATATGCTATTACAAGGGATGAATGGAGCATTCATTTCAATACTTCGCCTGATCAGCAACTGTTTTGTGGTGACGGTGGAAATGAAGGCCAGGTGGCCAGGGCAAAAGATGGGATGTGGATTTACCTGTTTACACCCGAAGGAGATAAATTTAAATCAGAAAAACTTGTGAACATGAAACATCATAATTACCGGCTGGAGCCAAATGTTCATTTCTCGCCTGATGGTAAATGGATAATATTCCGGGCTAATTTTGAAGGCGTGGAGAATGTGTATGCAGTGGAAATAAGGAGAAATTAAAAAGCCGGGATTAATTTTTTTGGCAACTGCGCGCTATGGATCTTTGACTTTTGCATTTTGGCTTTTAATGTTTCAAAATATTTCATGAAAAAAAATATACTGCTTTCCCTCTTTTTTATAGGTATTATTTCTGCGCAAGCTCAAATACAATGGCCGGTCATTACGCAAACTACCAAGCCCTGGACCCGCTGGTGGTGGCAGGGGAGTGCAGTAAATAAAACAGACCTTTCTATTGCAATGAAAGAATACCAGCAGGCAGGTTTGGGTGGATTAGAAATTACGCCCATTTATGGTGTTAAAGGGTATGAAG
>JBDSOC010000030.1:0-42593 GCA_039915085.1 Chitinophagaceae bacterium | reverse complement strand
TGCTTCACTATTCATTCAATGGTGGTGCGTTAATAAAGGCTACGATGTAAGAACCCAGCAAACCGCCGTCTTCACCACTTTATGTTTTGTACAATTGGGAAATGCACTATCTGCACGCTCCACGTATCATTCCCTGTTTTCATCCGGCATATTTGCTAACCGTGGCATGTGGGGAGCAATCATCCTTACCGTTATTCTTCAATTATTAATTGTGTACCTGTCGTTTTTAGATACCATTTTTAAAACAACGCCGCTAAGTTGGAACATCATGCTGATGATTGTAGTTGTCACTTTCGTGTGTATTATTTTTATTGAGTTAGTGAAGTTTATGAATAAGAAGAGATACGCGGAATCAACGGAGCGTTAAATCAATTTATATAGTTGTCCCTCAAAAGATAGGATTGGTGGAGTTGAAGTCAAAGTAGTACAGAAGTTAAATCAAGGAAATGTGTCGAAATCGGGCTGTTTTCCCTGCCCGACTGGTCATTCAGGCGGGGATTTAGACTGGCTTTTTTGCGGTACTTTTTTTCCATAAAAAAAGTACCAACCCCATATTTTAAAAGATGATTTTGCAAGATTTCATACCCATTCTGTAATAAACCGGCATTTTTTAAATGCAATATCAATGAATCAACAAAGGAATTCCTGAAAAAATTTATGGAAGCGTTTGCAAAATGGGTAGATACAATTGCAGGTAAATAGCAGGTGAACGTTTAAAGGCTACGGCAAAAAGTGCTTTATCATTTACTTTGATCTACAATATTTATTTACAATGTGTAAAAAATCAGTACGAATCAATAAGTATTAATAACAGCAGGGGCGGCAGGTATAGGTCTCAAAATAGTAAAGGTATTTTGCAGCAACAGGCAAAAATATTTGTCTGCGATATCAATGAAGTTGCATTATAGAAACTGGAGCAACAAGTTGATGGAGATGCACAAAAAGCATCATACTATTTCTAAACTATAATTTATAATAAATGTCAACAACTTTGAAAGACCAGTTAGTTGGGGCATGGACGCTGGTATCGTATACAGAAAAACCAGTTGATTGGTCTGCGCCCTCCTGCCCCATGAGTGAAAAACCGATGGGCATCATCATGTACACACCCGACGGGTTTATGTTCATTTCACTTTTTCCGAACTGGACGGGACAAACACAACCCCGTGTCGTAAAAATTGAGGGTGATTTACTACACCTAAGTAATGCAGCGCCTATTGTTTCGGGCGGTAAAACAGTCAACTCATATTTAACATGGAAGCGGGCATAAAGTTGTGTAATATGCTTTACCTTTTGAAAATTAAAAAGTTGTGATTACCAACAAAGGAGAAACATAAAAAAATGTAACCAACGCGTACCCGTTTAGAAAATTTAAATATGAATAAATGGAACTGATAATAGCCTTGTTAACCCTGATTTTATTGGAAGTTGTTTTAGGTATAGACAACATTGTTTTTATTTCGATAGTTACTGCACGACTGCCTGTACATCAACAAAAGAAAGGAAGACAGCTTGGGCTTTTGTTAGCTATGGTGATGCGCCTTTTACTGTTAACCATCATTTCCCTCATTTTAAAATTGGATGGAAACCTTTTTACTATCTTTTCGATGGGTATTTCCGGTAAAGACCTCATCTTAATCGCTGGCGGGCTATTTCTGCTTTATAAAAGTTCTTCGGAAATGTATCAGAAAACGGAAGGCGAACCGGGTGATACATCCGGGAACATGAAGATTACTGGTTTTGGCAGTGCAATTGGCCAGATATTAATACTTGACCTGGTATTTTCGATTGATAGTATTATTACGGCTGTAGGTATGGTGGATGAGTTATGGGTAATGTATACCGCAGTGGTAATAAGTGTAGGCGTTATGTTAGTTGCATCGGAACCAATTAGTAAATTTGTAAACAATCATCCGGCGTTTAAGATTCTTGCGTTAAGCTTTTTATTGCTGATTGGCGTGTCGCTGATTGCCGAAGGTTTAGAATTTCACATACCAAAAGGTTACATATATTTCTCAATGGCTTTTGCTTTCCTGGTTAATGTTGTTCAAATGAGAATGGCCAGAGGAAAAAATGCGCCTGTGCAAACACACGGGCATCATCAGCCGGATAAGGGCGAATCAAAGGATGAAGTCACCAAATAAATGCTGAACGCATGCTTTATTTTTATTCAAACTCTTTTTAAACTGGAACCATGAAACAATATGTCAGGCTTATAGAGGCGATGAATGATTTTCTTAAAGAAGGGATATGCAGAAGAACCTGAACTTGCAGCAAAACTGCCTGGAGTGCCGCAACGGTCAATTCAAATATTACAGGTGAATTAATAATCAGAAAAAATTACGCTGCTGAGCCATGTAATATTTTATAAAAACTTCTTCTTATGGTTCATTCTTATAAAATTACCGGCATGTCCCGCGATGGCTGTCGCGGGAAGGTTGAAAAAGCCCTGAATACAGTTGACGGTATTACAGCGGTGGTAACACTGGACCCCATGGAGGCCACCATAACCATGGAAAAACATGTGCCCACAGAAAAATTGCAGGAAGCATTATCCGTTGTGGGAAATTACAGCATTGAAATGACCCACCATTCATCGCGTAATGAGCCTGGCAATCACTTACAAAACGTTTCATCAAATGCAGGGACAAAGCATGCCTTGCCTCTGCAACAACAACATCATCATCAAACAATACCAGTAAAACCGCCAGCAGCAAATAGCGGAGGAAAATATTATTGTCCCATGCATTGCGAAGGTGATAAACTATACGATGCCCCGGGTAATTGCCCGGTGTGCGGAATGAACCTGGAAAAAATACCGGAACTACTACAGGTTAAGTCGCAATATACCTGCCCGATGCATCCGGAAATTATAAGAGATGCGCCGGGATCGTGCCCGATATGCGGGATGGATTTAGTGCCCATGATGCCCACAGATGAAGAAGATGGTAACTATAAAGAATTGCTGAAAAAATTTAAGATTTCTGTTCTGTTTACGGTTCCCATTTTTATTATGTCCATGATTGAAATGATCCCCGGCAATCCTGTTTCGCATTTTTTGCCGCCGGCTGTATCTAACTGGGTACAGTTTTTATTTTCGCTGCCTGTTATTTTTTATGCTTCATGGATGTTCTTCCAGCGGGCATGGGTTTCCATCCGCACCTGGAATCTAAATATGTTCACACTAGTTGGTATTGGGGCAGGGGCAGCATTTATTTTTAGTGTGATTGCGCTTTTATTTCCTTCACTTTTCCCGGCGCAGTTCAAGGGGCACGATGGAACCGTACATCTTTATTTTGAAGCGGCAACCGTTATTCTTACGCTGGTATTATTAGGCCAGTTATTAGAAGCCAGGGCACATAGCCAAACCAGTGGTGCCGTAAAAGCACTTTTAAAGTTATCGCCAACAGATGCCGTTTTGGTAGTGAATGGGGAAGACAAAATCATCCCGGTAAACGATATTAAAAAAGGTGATTTGCTGCGTATAAAACCCGGAGAAAAGATCCCGGTAGATGGAAAAATAGTGGAAGGCAACAGCAGCATTGATGAAGCGATGATAACCGGCGAACCCATTCCGGCAGATAAAAAAGAAGACGATAAAGTAAGCTCCGGCACCACTAACGGCACCCGCAGTTTTATAATGGAAGCAGAGAAGGTAGGCGCAGAAACCTTGCTTTCACAGATCATACAAATGGTAAATAATGCGAGCCGTTCAAGAGCGCCTATTCAAAAACTGGCGGATAGAATTGCCAAATATTTTGTTCCGGTTGTAATTGGAACTGCGTTACTCACTTTTATTATATGGGCCGCCTGGGGGCCGGATCCGGCTTATGTCTTTGCATTCGTAAATGCCCTGGCGGTTTTAATTATTGCCTGTCCCTGCGCACTGGGATTGGCTACACCCATGTCGGTTATGGTAGGGGTGGGTAAAGGCGCAGAAATTGGTGTGCTTATAAAAAATGCCGAAGCATTGGAAAACATGGACAAAATAGATGTGCTGATAACCGACAAAACCGGCACCATTACCGAAGGAAAACCATCTGTAGAAAAAGTAGTAGCCTATACTAATAATGATGATACAGCAATATTAAAATTCAGTGCTTCGGTTAATCAGCACAGTGAGCATCCCTTATCGGAAGCGGTTGTAAAAGCCGCCAGAGAAAAAGACATACCACTTGCTTCTTTACAGGATTTTTCATCTGTAACCGGCAAAGGTGTGACCGGTTTGGTGGATGGGAAAAAAGTAGCACTTGGCAATAAAAAATTAATGGAGCAGGTGCAGGCAAAAGTGTCACCACAAATGGAAGAGGACGTTATCAAAGAACAATTAGCAGGCAAAACTATTTCTTATTTATCTGTTGATGGCGAAGTGAAAGGGTATGTTGTCATAACCGATGCCATTAAATCTACCAGTAAAAGCGCCATTAAATATTTAATGGATGAAGGCGTGGAAGTAATCATGCTCACCGGCGATAATACCAACACCGCAAAGGCTGTTGCAAATGAATTGCATATAAGCAGTTTTAAAGCAGAAGTATTGCCTGCCGGTAAACTGGCCGAAATAAAACGATTACAGGCAGAAGGAAAAATAGTGGCAATGGCAGGCGATGGCATTAACGATGCGCCCGCACTGGCACAGGCAGATATAGGGATTGCTATGGGTACCGGCACCGGTGTGGCCATAGAAAGCGCTGTCATCACCTTATTAAAAGGAGACCTGCAGGGAATTGTAAAAGCAAAGCAGCTTAGCCATGCAGTTATGCGCAACATCAAACAAAACCTTTTCTTTGCTTTTATCTATAACGTGCTGGGTATACCTATAGCAGCAGGAGTTTTATATCCTTCTTTCGGAATATTGCTTTCGCCCATGATTGCTGCCGCTGCCATGAGTGTTAGTTCGGTTTCCGTAATCGTAAACTCTTTACGCTTACGGAATTTGAATTTTTGATAGTCTTACATTGATTATCCGGCCTTTCGTTAAAGAAAATAAAGACAGGTAAGGTATGATTCTTACATGGGCGGGATTAAGAGGTGGTATATCCGTGGCGATGGCCCTCTCAATGCCGGATTCTCCCTACCGGGAAACCATTTTGTCGGCCACATATTTCATCGTAATCTTTTCTGTCCTTGTGCAAGGATTGACACTTAATAAAGCAGTAGACTTTTTAACTAAGAAAAATGTATGACTATAAAATAAGTTAAATTGAAGGCAACGGAACAAATTTTAACTACCTGTCAAAAAAAAAATTAAAAACCTATGGCAAAAGTTACTGCAAATAATGGCAAAGAAAACTACCTGATAGAAATGCAATCGCCAACAGGTAATAAAGTAGTCGCCGACGAACCTATAGCAAAAGGCGGGCAGGACAAAGGATTCTCACCTAAGGAATTACTGGCATCAGCACTGGCCGCCTGTACCAGTGCTACAGTAAGAATGTACTGCAACCGTAAAGGCTGGGAACTCAAAAATATACATATTGAAATTGAACTTGCTGAAGAAGAAGGTAAAACCACGTTTAATAGGGTGCTTACATTTGAAGGTAATATTCCAGCGGAACAACGGGCAAGATTACTGGCTGTAGCAAATGCCTGCCCAATACATAAAATACTGACACATTCTATTTCTATTGATACAACGTCAGTTTGATTAATGTATAAATTACGATGGTATTAAAATTAGCAGGAAGCTATAAATGGTTCTGGGATAAGTTCTGCTAAATAGTTATAACTTTATTATGGTGCAAAATTTAAACACTGGTATGATTTCTTCAGATCAAACCACACTAAACTGCAAGTAAATAATCACGTGCTGTAGATTATACATACATTTTTACACTAGAAGTTATGGAAGTCACTCAAATTAAAAACTTCAACAATAAAATGGACAGCTTTATTGATAAGCTGCTTCCTGAACTGGAAGAGATATATAAAGATATTCATAGCAACCCTGAGTTGTCAATGCAGGAATTTCGTACTGCTAAAATTGCTGCGGATTATTTAACCAGGTATCAATATGAGGTTTCGACGGGTATAGGTGTAACCGGTGTGGTAGGCCTGATGAAGAACGGAGAAGGGCCTGTAGTGATGCTTCGTGCTGATATGGATGCACTTCCCATTGCAGAGGCTACAGGACTGCCTTACTCAAGTACAAAAGTAGCCAGAGATGAAGAAAGGACAGAGGTCGGCGTGTCGCATGTATGCGGTCATGATCTGCATGTAACATGGCTAATGGGTGCGGCAAGGTTATTTTCTGAGCACAGGGATCAATGGAAAGGAACGTTAATGACCGTTTTTCAACCCGGCGAAGAAATTGGCCGCGGTGCGCAAAGTATGATAGATGATGGAATGATGGATCGTTTCCCTAAGCCGGATATCATTCTCGGGCAGCATGTAATGGTTGGCGAATCTGGCACGGTCAGGTATCGCAGCGGCGCTATACTATCCGCAGGCAACAGTCTTAAAGTTAAAATTTTTGGCCGTGGTGCACACGGTTCACAGCCACAAACATCCATTGACCCGGTTATTATGGCAGCGGCTACTACCATGCGCTTACAAACCATTATTTCGCGTGAGATAGCGCCAATAGAAAATGCAGTGTTGACTATAGGGGCATTGCAGGCCGGCACAAAAGAAAATATTATTCCGGAAGATGCCACGATAAAATTGAATATCCGCACTTTTGATGATGGTGTAAGGGATCACATACTTTCAGCGGTTAAACGGATCTGTTGTGCAGAATGTGCTGCATCCAATGCCCCAAGAGATCCTGAATTTACTATGATAGACAGCTATCCGATAACTGAGAATGATGCAGTAGCCACGACGAAATTGGCCGAAGCTTTCGGTGTACAGTTTGGCGATAAATCATTTGAATCACAACCGGCTTCTGCCAGTGAAGATTTTAGTGTTTTTGGGAGGAATTGGAAAACACCTTATGTTTTTTGGTTCGTCGGCGGAACGGATGCTAAAATATACCTGGAAGCCAAAAAGGCTAATCAGCTAAATTCTATACCCAGCAATCATTCACCCAAATTTGCACCAGTCATACATCCCACCTTAAAAACAGGTTTGCAGGCTATGATAACAGCCGCCGTAGCCTGGTTGGATTAAACTGCTCTTAAGATGGAAAAACTACACGCGCTCTACAATTTTCTTGATTTGGCAGGTACTTTTGTTTTTGCTATAAGCGGCGCAGCAGCAGCCAAGCAGCGGGGTCTGGACCTGTTCGGGATCTGCGCTATTGCATTTACAGTAGCTTGCGGCGGAGGGATTATTCGCGATCTTTGCATTGGCGCTATTCCGCCCGCAGGATTAACAAACTGGCATTATTTAGTAGCGGCCATTATAGCTGCAGGAATGACCATCGGTTTATATTCTCTTGTGCAGCGACTTAATCAACCGGTGTTACTTTTCGATGCATTGGGTTTATCATTATTTGCTGTTACCGGTGCGCAAAAAAGTCTTGCCTATGGCCATAATGCAGAGGTTGCTGTTCTTTTGGGAATCACTACAGCAGTTGGCGGCGGGGTATTGCGTGACATTTTGCTTAACCGGATCCCGGTTATATTGGAAAAAGAAATTTATGCATCAGCAGCGCTTATAGGGGCCTTAATTGTAGTGGCAGGAAATTATTTAAAATGGCTATCAGGCGACTGGGTCTCCATCATTGCTTTAATTATATGCTTTGGATTACGTTTATTGTCGCTACATTATCACTGGAACCTGCCCGTTTATTCAAATGATAAAAAAAGGCCAGATTTATAAAACCACTATCTGCACTTTCGGCCCACCAGGTTCAGTGTATAACCTGTGCTGAAACAATAACTGATACCAGCCATGAAATTATCCAGGGTTATTCAGATGAACAAGTTTCTGAATGTATTTTATGGTTCAGCCCGGTTAAGATAAGAGCGTCTGTATGGCTGGAACTAATTAGTTAACCCTCAAAAAGTCTGAAATCCTTGCTGGCAGTTTTTATTCTTCCATATTGTATTAAAAAAATACTGGCTTTTATACTATAGTTATGAAATCTTGCAAAATCATCTTTTCTAATTTGCCTTTTGGTACTTTTTTTATGGAAAAAAAGTACCGCAAAAAAGCCAGTCGAATCCCCGCCTGAATGACCAGTCGGGCAGGGAAAATAGCCCGATTTCGACATAGTTCCCTGATTAAGCTTCTGTACTACTGTGACTTCAGCTGCACCAATCCTACCTTTTGAGGGTTAACTAATTACAAAGAGGTATTACAGAAGGATAAAAAATAAATTAATGAGTTAAGTGAATTATGGTTATAAATCAAATAGCCTGGCAAAATGATTTTGCAGATGACTGCCTGGGAAAAGAATTTAAAACCCATCATCCTGTATGCAGATCAGAATTACAATATGGTGGTAATGATTTTCACTGTTTCAAATATAATTTATAATCCCCTTCTTATTTTATCTGTTACGGATAAACTAATCTGGCATTTGACTTAGATACCAAACATGTTTTATCAATTATTTCCGGGTAGGATAAGAACCGCTGATATTTGCTTTGTACGGGTCTGTACCTGCCTGAATTCCGTCTTTCATTATATACACATTAGAATTTGATTAGAATTTATTTATTCAGTTAGCGAAGTAAAAGAGTGTGATTTAAGTGTAATTTTAGCTTCATGGAAGAGCGGAAAATCCTAATCATTGAGGATGAGCAGAAAATTGCGGATACCATCAAGTTTGGTCTCATAGAGAATGGATACTACTCGGAAGTAGCCTATGATGGTAAAATTGGTTTGCAGATGTTTACCCAGCAGAGATTTAACCTTCTGATCATCGATATTAACTTACCAGGAATCAATGGATATGAGCTTTGTAAAGCTATCCGGTTCAGAGATGCTCAGGTTCCGATTATTATACTTACCGCACTAACCGGAATAAGTAACAAAGTCGATGCTTATAATGCCGGTGTGGATGATTACATGGTAAAGCCTTTTGAATTTCGTGAGCTACTTTTAAAAATAGGCGTGTTATTAAAACGAACCATGCAGCAGCATTTGCCAGTCGGCAATTTCCTTAGAGCTGCTGACCTGGTATTGAACCTCGACAGTAAAGAAGTTCACCGCGATGGAAAACCGATCAAACTGACGGCCAAAGAATTTCAGTTGCTGGAGTTTATGATGAGGCACAAAAATAAAGTTGTTTCGAGGGCTGATATAGCCGTTAACGTATGGGATGTAGATTTTCATTCCAACACAAACGTGATAGACGTTTACATAAGTTACGTCCGTAATAAGATTGATAAGCATTTTGAACAAAAATTACTGCAAACGCAGGTAGGGATGGGATACATGCTAAAAGACAACCTGTAATATGCCAGTCCGTTTACGTATCACATTGTTATTTGCTTTTATAGTATTTGTTATACTCAGTTTTGCCGGTGGCTCGGTGTATTATTTTTCTTACATCAACCGCATAAAAAATATTACAACAAGGCTTGGCAACCGTGCCATAACAACGGCCCGGTTCCTGAGCCAATCAGAGGTTTTTGGCAGGGCACTGATCCAGAAAATTGATTCCTCCACTCATATGTCGATGTCCGAAAAATCTGTTCAGGCGTATGATAGCAAAAACGGCAGAATATATTCTTACAGCGATTTACCCGGCGACACCCTGCCCGTAAACCAGGATATTCTTGACAGAGCCCGCACAGAAGGGTCTGTATATTTTATTGCAGGCAAAAAAGATGTGATAGCCCGCTACTATAATGACAACAACAACCAACTGGTGGTAGTCATGGGTGCCGTGGATGGTGACGGGCGGTTGCGGCTGCGGCAATTGAAACTGATTCTCTGGCTAAGTTTTACCGGCGGTTTACTGGTTGCGGTGGCGGGTGGATTTATTTTCTCCAAGCGATTGTTGCTTCCCATAAAAAAAATTGCGGATGATGTAAATGAAATATCTGCCAGAAGCCTCACCAGGCGGATACATGCCGGTAAAACAAATGATGAGTGGAATTATTTGTCTGCCACCCTCAACAGTTTATTAAACCGGTTGCAAGACAGTTTTGAAATGCAGCAGTATTTTATTGCACATGCATCTCACGAATTGTCTACGCCGCTCACGTCTATTTCCAGTCAGCTGGAGGTTTCATTACAACGCAACCGGGAAGCTGGTGATTACCGGCGCGTAATGGAATCAATCTACCAGGATACCCGGCATTTAAATAAACTTACCCAAAGCCTGCTTGAATTTGCCAGTACTTCCGGTAACACATCAGGCATTATTATAGAAGCAATAAGAATTGATGAGATATTATTGCGGATCCCCGGTGAACTCATAAAAACAGACGGGTCTTATTCAGTAATGCTGCTTTTCCAGGAACTGCCCAAAGATGATCTGCAATTGCTGGTATGGGGTAACGACGAATTGCTGTTTTCTGCAATTATAAACGTTGTCAGTAATGCATGTAAATATTCACCTGACCATAAATCAGTCGTCAAACTAACAAGCACAGCGCAAACTATCAAGGTTCTAATACAAGACAACGGGCCTGGTATACCTTCAAGTGAGCTCACAAATATTTTTCAGCCTTTTTACAGGATTAATGACACTAAACACATCGAAGGCTTTGGTCTGGGCCTTTCGTTTGCAAACAGGATTATTAAAATGCACAAGGGTAATATTATTATTGACTCTGGCGAAGGCACCGGGACAACGGTTATAATCACACTCCCCGTAGCAAACATTGCGGACAATGAAATAAAGTTTTAATATTATTCTAACGCAATCTTAATGCTTCTCTAATTGCAATGTTTGAATTTCGCGGTATGCGTTATATGTCAAAATGGATGATTGTACTTTTCCTGTTGGTGCTTGCGCTTGTGATACTCAATTTAAAAACACTTTTTGATAACGGGAGATATGCAGACATTAACACCGCATTGTCGTTGCAGAACGATTCGATAGCGACCGTCAATATTTACCTGACAAATGAAATAAAAAAAGCTAAACAACCCTGTATTATCACCGGTAGCCTTACAGCCGCCGAATATCATATTAAGAAATCCCAATAATCAGGCAGGCCCTTTAACAGCCATAATAAATAATTACAGGTGATTGTCATAACCACAGCAGGTGTTTCGGTTTGCAGGATGAAATGAAACATTTTATTCAAAACTCCTGCGAACACTACCAGGCTATCGATAAAAACAAAAACTTTAAAACATATTCCTGGCGAAGAAGAAACCCTGGCAAGCCGATCAAAATATTGTACAATTTTTCTAATCAGTTTCTAATCCATTTCTAATTCTATTTTAATACAAATGTTTATATAAACAAAACATTTTAATGATACCCTTCAGTATCTTTAATTGTTTTTAATTTAGGTTTTTCGTTTGTTCAACAACCCCATACCTGCGCTGAAAAAGCATTTACATACATATCATTTGTTAGCTGTTATCGTTCACCTTGCCGTGTACCTGCCTTTTTTTGCAGTTCAGTTCCTGTACAATTTTGATATTGCGGGTCATGCCAATGCAATGGGAGCTTTACCAGATTCTTCACAGGTAGGCTCCATTGGTGCAAAAGATATACAGTACCCTGGTAAGAACTGCGGTCATTCGCCAGCCAGGGCAAAAATCCGTTTAAATAAAAGATTTCAGCCGGAGAGCATCATTTCTTTTGAAATTTTTCATGCCGCACAACCGGTTAAGTGGTTAGCTTTTTCTAAACCCTATCCGGTAAATACAGCACTGCATTCATTCTTCCTCTCTTTTAATCAGTCGCTTCGTGGCCCGCCCTGCGTTGTTTACCATTTCATGTAAACAATTTTCCGCCATTTAAATATTCGATATGAATGCTTTCTGTTTCAGAAAGATGATATTGGTGTTGACAGTATTACCATTCACCAGCCTTTCTTTATTTGCACAACAAAAAAATTATACTTTATCCGCGTTGGTTGACCGTGCAAAAATTTATTTTCCAGAACTGCAACGAAAAAATGCGCAGTTCAGTGCTGCAAAAGCAGTTGTAGCAGATACCCGGAATTTATATTTGCCTTCCATGAGACTGAATGAACAGGTCAATCTCAGTACAGACAATTCGCTGGCAGGCAGTTATCTTTCTTTTGGTATGATCCCATCTACTTCGGCTGGTGTACGTGCAGAGAATAACAGCCAGGCCACCACCGGTAATGTTGGCATTTTGCAAAGTCAGTACGACCTGGTTGATTTTGGATTCCGGAAAGCACAAATAAACCGTGCACAGTCGTATGTTAATTTACAGCAGTCAGATTTGCAGAGAGAACAATATTATTTGCAACTGCAAATTGCACGCTGGTATTTTCTTTTGCTGAAAAGCCAGACTAAATTAAAAGCAGATGCGCAGAATATTAAACGCTATGAAAGCATTTTCAATGTTATCAAAGCCCTAACCGAAAGCGGTATCAGGGCCGGTTCGGATTCTTCGCTGGCCAAGGCGGAATTGTCACGGACAAAAATTACGTACAACCAGAACAAAGGGCAGGTAGACAATTGTAAAATACAACTTGCCTGGCTAACGGGTATTGCTGCAGATAAAATAAATATTGACAGCGCTGCACTAAAAGATGTAAAAGTGAACCCCATTTTTTTAGATGGCGCAGACAGTGCTGCCAACCCGCTGCTGGATTATTATAAGCAATTAAAGAATATCGCAATAGCAAATGAAAAATTAATTGCTAAAAGTTTTCTGCCAAAAATTGTGCTTACAGCTGCCGGCTGGGCCAGGGGTTCCAGCATTGGTTTTAATGATCAGTATAAATCACTGGGCAATGGGCTGGGATTTCAACGTTTCAATTACCTGGCAAGTTTTTCTTTTCAGTATGATCTGTTTAACGGTATCCGCAAGCGTACTAAATTAAACGCCTACAAATTTGAAACGGCTGCCAGTGATCTTGCCTTGCAGGGCCAGCAACTGGGTTTGAGTAATGCAGCGCAACAGGCAGACAATGCCATACAAACCACGGAACGAAATCTTGCTGAACTCCCTGTACAGTTAACTGCTGCGCAAGACACCTACAGCCAGAAAATAGCACAATACAAAGCCGGTATCATAAACGTTGTTGACCTTACCAATGCAGCCTATGTCTTATACCGGTCTACGAATGATTATGCAGAAACACTGGGCGACTGGTACCTGGCACGGCTTGATAAAGCAGTAGCCGCTGGAAACCTGGACGCTTTTATTCAGGCAATTAAATAAAATTATTTATGGTAAGAACAGCTTTACGCAAACCAATCACCATACTTATATTGTTTGTTGGTTTTTTATTGTTCTCAGTGATGGCTATCCGCAATATTCCGATTGATATTTTTCCCAAACTTAACCTCCCCACCATTTATGTAATAGAATCGTACGGAGGCATGTCGCCCGTACAGATGGAAGGTTTTTTTGCAACACGCCTGCAGGATCAGTTCCTGTATGTAAACGGTGTAAAAAATATAGAAAGTAAAAACATACAGGGTCTCACCCTGATAAAGCTTTCGTTTTATGAAAGCACCAATATGGCTGAAGCATCTGCGCAGGTAGCCTTGCAGGTAAACCGGGCGTCTAAATTTTTTCCACCTGGTGCATTGCCGCCGCAGGTAATCCGTTTCGATGCATCATCGCTTCCCGTTGGCCAGTTGGTTTTTAACAGTCCCACAAAATCACTGAAAGAAATTTATGACCTGGCAGTAACCCGTGTACGCCCCATGTTTTCCACCGTATCGGGTTTATCTGCGCCGCCACCGTTTGGCGCCAACTCAAGATCCGTGGTTGTAAATATTGATCCGGAAAAATTACGCCGGTTCAATATTTCTCCAGACCAGGTGGTGGAAGCCATTTCTAAAAATAATTCAATGACGCCATCGGGCAACCTGCGTGTGGACAGCATGATGTATGTAACAACGGTGAACTCCCTGGAAGAAAAAGTAAAGGATTTTGAGGATATTCCTATTTCGACAGATGGTGGGTCTGCTGTTTTTATACGCGATGTGGCCACGGTAGCAGATGCCGCAGATGTAACGGTAGACTACGCGTTGATCAATGGTAAAAGATCGGTCTATATTCCAGTGGTAAAAACTGCCGATGCATCCACCTGGGCCGTGGTACAAACATTAAAAGCAAAGCTACCCGAAATGCAAAGTCTTTTGCCGGATGATGTGCATGTGAGTTATGAATTTGATCAGTCTGTATTTGTTATCAATGCCGTGAAAAGCCTGATGACAGAAGGTTTGCTGGGTGCGATATTAACCGGGCTGATGGTATTATTATTTTTAAAAGACTGGCGGAGCAGTCTTGTTGTAGTTATTACGATACCTGTTGCCATATTAACAACCGTATTGTGTCTTAGCCTTGCCGGGCAAACTATCAATTTAATGACACTCAGCGGTCTTGCACTGGCCATTGGTGTACTGGTAGACCAGGCCACGGTTACCATTGAAAATATTCACCAGCATTTGGAAATGGGCAAAACAAAGAAGAAGGCTATACTGGATGCCTGCGAAGAAATATCATTTCCCCTGTTACTTATTTTGCTTTGTATACTCGCGGTATTTGCGCCATCATTTGTAATGAACGGTGTTCCCAGGGCAATGTTTCTTCCGCTGTCACTCTCTATTGGTTTTGCTATGATTATTTCTTTTGTAGCGGCACAAACGCTTGTGCCCGTTATATCCAACTGGCTGCTGAAAGAGGAAATGTTCCGTTTTCAGCATAACAAATCGCATGCGCATGCCGGCCTTGCACTCAATGAACAGGAAGTGGACGAAATTAATTTGCACAATGCGCAGGACAAAAAGCATGGACATGAAAATGATTTTTTTCAGCGCCTCAAATTAAAGCTGGCCGTGCGGCTTGAAAAATGGATGCCCGCAAGAAGGCCCATCGTGCTTGGCTACCTGGTATTGATCCTTGCTGCTGCGGGCCTTTGTTTTGCTGCGATAGGGAAGGATTTGTTGCCAAAAAATAACAACGGTCAATTGCAAATCAGGATAAAAGAACCCGATGGCACAAGACTGGAAAAAACAGAACGAACAGTTAAAACAATTTTAGGCATTATTAATTCAACAGTGGATGGTAATGTTGCCATCAGCTCTGCCTATGTTGGGCTGATACCCAGTAGTTATGGTTCCAGCAACCTCTATATTTTTAACAGTGGTACGCACGAAGCAGTGATGCAGGTAAACCTGGATGAACACTACAGCGCCAACCTGGATGAGTTAAAAGATAAACTCCGGGAACATATTGCGCAGGCTTTGCCAGATGTGAGGATTTCTTTTGAACCGATTGAACTGACAGAAAAGATTATGGCACAAGGAGCTTCCACACCCATTGAAGTGCGTGTAGCAGGAAAAAATTTTAACGAGTTAAAGAATTATTCTTTTCAACTGGTCAACCAATTAAAAAAAATAGCCTACCTGCGGGATGTGCAGATTGCGCAACCGCTGCACTTTCCTACCATCAAAATTAACATTGATCGCTACCGGCTTGCGCAAATGGGTTTGAACCTCAATGAAGTGGCCAGGAGTATCACCGATGCTACTTCCTCCAGCAGGTTTACAGAAAAAGTGCAGTGGCTGGATCAAAAAGTATCTTACACTTACCAGGTGCAGGTTCAGGTGCCTGAATACCTGATGAATTCCATTGAACAACTGCAATCTATTTCACTGGTTAAAGGAAAATCAAGGCCCGTGTTGTCAGAGATTGCGCAGATGACGGTGGATACTTTGCCGGGTGAATATGATCGTGCAGGGCCGCGGCGGTTTTTAACTGTGAGTGCAAATATTTACCGGAAGGACCTGGGCACTGCTACGGCTGCAGTAGAAAAGACAATCCGCAATATGGGAACGCCGCCAAAGGGGTTGATAGCAGAAGTAAAAGGTATGTCTTCATTGCTTGCTGAAACACTCGATTCATTGCAAACCGGTTTACTGGTAGCCATAGTCGTTATACTGCTGTTGCTAACAGCCAACTACCAGTCTTTTGGCGTAGCTATTGCCGTGTTGTCAACTGTTCCCGCTGTATTACTTGGAGCCATGTTGTTGTTACTGGCAACAGGCGCTACGCTTAACCTGCAGTCTTACATGGGTATCATCATGTCTGTAGGGGTATCTGTAGCCAATGCGATTTTAATTGTTACCAACGCTGAGACGTTGCGGCTGGAGTACCGCGATCCTTTTAAAGCAGCCACCGTTGCGGCCAGCGTCCGTTTGCGGCCGATACTCATGACAAGTCTTGCTATGATAGCGGGCATGATACCGATGGCCAGCGGACTTGGAGAAGCCGGTGACCAGTCTGCACCACTGGGCCGTGCCGTTATAGGTGGTTTAATTGCTTCCACCTTTGCGGCTTTGTTTATAGTACCGCTTGTATATGGCTGGGTACAGCAAAAAGCTTCATTGAAATCTGTGTCGCTGATGCCGGATTAATAAAATTGAAAAATTGTAATCATCATTAATAATGCTCATTAATAAAAATCAGTTCGCATGAAATATTATATCCTGTTGGCAGCTATCATTTTATTTGTTGTATCCTGTTCATCAAATAAAGCAGAAAGTAAAAAACCAGCTGAGAAGACCGGCAGTTCCGGCTATACGCTGGCAAGCGTTGAAAAAGGCGGTGTAGCCACAACGGTAAAATTACCTGCACAACTGGCCGCTTACCAGGAAGTAAGCATTTTTCCGAAAGTAAATGGATATGTAAAAACGGTGCAGGTAGATATTGGATCGAAAGTGTCTGCCGGTAGCCTGCTGATGGTGCTGGAAGCACCTGAACTGGTACAGGCAGCTTTACAGGCCAAAGAAAAATATGCGCGGACCAGGGCAGATTATTCCATAGACAAGGAACATTATATACGCTTGTTACAGGCATCTGCTACATCAGGGGCCATTTCACCGCTTGATCTTTCCACCATCAGGGCAAAGATGGAAGCCGACAGCGCTGTCAGCAATGCTGAAAATGCCAACTGGCAGATGCAGCAAACCATGCTTGGCTATTTACAGGTAAGAGCGCCTTTTGCCGGTGTTATTACAGAACGCAACATACATCCGGGCGCATTGGTAAGCGCTGCAGAAAAAGATAAGCCGATGCTTGAATTGAAAGAGATTGCACACCTGCGTTTGCAGGCAGATATCCCGGAAAATATTGCCGGCAACCTGAGAATTAATGATACAATGTCTTTCCATGTAAGCGCTTTTCCCGGCAGGAAAATGACAGGTATCATCAAACGTAAATCCAGCAATATCAACCCACGTTTCCGGAGTGAGCGTATAGAAATGGACATTATGAACAAAGATGGTTTGTTAAGTCCGGGTATGTTTGCTGACGTAGTGATGTATCCCAAAGGAGATGTTAGCGCATTGTATGTGCCTAAAACGGCAGTAGTAACTTCTACCGAAAGGAAATATGTGCTTGTTGTAACCGCGGGCAAAATAACAAAAATTGATGTAAGCACCGGCAATGAAACATTGGATAAAACGGAAATTTATGGGGCAGTGTACGCGGGCGATAAAGTGATTGCAGCTGCCAATGATGAGATTAAAGAAACCGGGAAGTAATTGGGAAAGGCCAGCAACTTTTTCCTGAGAAAGGTCGGAACGCTTTGTGTCTTTCCTTTATTTTAGCATCAGCCCGTATACCGGCCAGCGCTTATGCATTGACAGAAGTCAATTATAAAAGTCTTAATTCAATTCTAATCTTATTTTAACCCCGCTCTAATGCTGATTAACAAAATTGCGTAAAATTTATACCAGCAACAAATAACGCCTTGAAGACAATGAATATTTTCCCGCCTGGTATATTATAAAAAGTGTGGCAGCAATTGCAAAACTATGAAAAGATCCATCCTTCGGCATCTCCAAACCAGTAGCAACGAAACCAAAACATGACATTTATAATTCACACAAAAGGCTTTGATCTTGAAAACGAGTTGCAGGCTTTTATTGAAACATGTTTGAGGATGCTGCTGCGCCTGCCAATCAAAATATCTGAAGTAAGAGTGACCATGGGTGAAGGTGACAATAATACAGGTAAAAAAAAATTCTGCCATCTGCTTATCATTGCCGGCGACGTCAGCTATAATATCATACAGTATGGAAATTCTTATGAGGAAGCGGTATTGTCCAGTGTGAAAGAGTTGATGTAAAATTGCAAGAAATATGTCAGGCTGCTGAAGAATAGAAGTTTAAAACGCCTCAACTGTCAGCCTGTAAATGCATCATACAACAAAGTTATAGAAACAATTAATTTATATTTTTTAACAGCTTCGCCCAATTCGTTTCATTTGCAGTATGGATAATTATGTTGTTTTAATTATTGTGGGTTTTCTGATTGGCAGTTTGGGTACGATAATCGGTGCAGGCGGCGGCTTTTTACTGGTGCCTCTGCTGATTATTATACACCCGGAATTATCTCCCGAAATAATTACGGCGATATCAATTGCTATTGTAGGCTGCAATGCCATTTCGGGTTCTGTTGCATATGCCCGTTTAAAAAGAATTGACTATAAAGCAGGATTGCTTTTTGCAGCGTTTACGATTCCAGGATCGATTGCGGGCGTATACACAACTCAATACATTCCGAAAACAATATTCAATATTTTTTTTGGAATATTACTGATAGTCCTCGCGTTTTTTCTTTTTATAAAAAAAACATCCCCGGTTTCGCAACCTGTGTTGTCAGTTGAACGTAAAAATTGGAAAACTCATTTGCTAACGGACAAAGAAGGGACTACTTATCAGTATTCGTACAACCAGCATATTGGCATTTTTATCAGTATCATAGTTGGATACCTTTCACCCATTCTTGGTATTGGCGGGGGAATCATTCATGTACCTGCACTCATAAACTTGCTGCGTTTTCCCGTGATGATTGCTACGGCCACTTCTCATTTTATACTGGCTATTATGGCCACAGTAAGTGTAATTGTTCATTTAGCAAATGGCAATTACAGCGATCCATATGTATTGCGCATGGTAATTGGGCTAAGTACCGGTGTTATTGCAGGCGCACAATTAGGTGCCTTGCTATCTCATAAAATACATGGAAATATTATTATCCGTGTATTGGCTATATGTCTGGGATTAGCCGGGCTTCGGATTTTACTTACAATTTTTTAATGGTTGAACCTGGAACCGAATTTTTCGGTTGGTAAAAGTTCTATAAAATAAAAAATCGACAACTATTGCCAATGTTTATCAAAGGCTGTTAAATAATTCAATTCCCGGAGCTGATGGAATCAATCCAAGAGTGGCGATAGGCGCTATATTCATTAAACACATGTGCGATTTGAGCGACCGTGAAACTGTTCAGCAGGTACAGGAATCCGATTGAGGGAAAGTTTTTGAGGAAGTTAAGTGAATGAAGGTTATAAATCAAATAGCCTGGCAAAATGATTTTCCAGGTGATTGCGCATGCCGTTCCGCAGCGCTTCCGCTGATCCGCTTTCAATAATGTCAATTAATCCATTATGCGAAAGATAGTTCCTGTTTGGGGTAAATTTTTTAAGCAACCCACTGCTGTGTACATAATCAAAAACCGGCAACAAAAGTTTCTGGAATTTTTTCATGGTTTCATTGCGGGTTATTTCATAAAGTTTACCATGAAACTTTATTTCATGATCAATCTGGAATAAATGTCTTTGGGAAACAGGTGGTTCATCTGCTACAATCTCTTTCAACTCAGCAATGTCTTCTTTAGTGGCCCGCTCAATAATAAAATCGGCCATCCCAATCTCAAGCGAAAGCCGCATTTCAAATATTTCCTTTAAAGTAGCATCATCCAGTATACGCGGGTTCATACTTTTTTCAAGTATGGAAACAAGGTCGGGACTTGTAATTACCGCACCACGTTTTTTCTTTGATTCTATTAAACCCATCATACGCAGCCTCAGCAACGCTTCCCTGATAACGGTGCGGCTTACACCCAGTGCTTCGGTAAGTTCAAGTTCTTTGGGTATAGCATCGCCCACCTTAAAATTCTTTTCAATAAATAATTCTATCAGGTTCATTTCCACTTTGTCTACCAGCGAGCTGGTATCAATTGATTTAATGGATGCTTTTACGGTTTCTAAATTCATACTTTAATTTATATGTCACAATGCTACGGTTTGGTAAAATAAGTGACAGGTCTCAAAATTAGATGTTGCTGATTTTCAGGTACTCAAGATATTTTAAAAATATTTTGGCTAGAAAATTAAAATATTATTATCTTTATTATGTCATACATAATACAAATGTAAATAAAAAACTGTTTTATGATTTCTTATTTTAAAAACATAGTGCTGGTACTGCTCATGAGTTGCCTGACAACTGTGCTGCTGGCCCAAACCAAAAAAATTTCAGGTCGTATTTCAGCGGAAGAAGACGGTAAACCATTACAGGGTGTTAGCATCATACTGAAAGGTAAAAATATTGCTACACAAACCGCTGCTGACGGCACTTACAGCATTCAGGCTGCAGATGGAGATATTTTGGTATTTAGCTATACCAGTTATACCCCACAAGAATTGCCTGTTAAAGGAAGCAGGTCTTTTGATCTTTCCCTTAAATCAAATGGCCAGAAAATGGATGAAGTAGTTGTAGTAGGCTATGGAACACAAAACAGGAAAAACGTTACGAGTTCCATCGCTAAGTTAGACAAAGATGTCCTTGCAAGTGCTCCCCGTTCTAATATTGGCAGCGCGCTGCAAGGTACTATATCTGGTCTCCAGGTTGTTAATACCACCGGCCAGCCGGGTGCTTCGCCAGTCATATTATTACGCGGTGGCGCTTCCATCAATAGCCCTGGTGCGCCGTTGGTAATCGTGGATGGCGTTATCAGACCTTTTAATGATATTCCCCCGGAAGACGTTGCTTCCATTGAAGTATTAAAAGATGCAGCATCCACTGCTATTTTTGGTGCTAGAGCCAACAATGGCGTAATTCTGATTACTACTAAACAGGGTAAAATCGGAAAAGCAGAATTGACCTATAAGTTTACAACGGGGTACAATGAAAGACGCAAAGGATATACTTATATGGGCGCCAAAGATTATATTTATTATAACAGGTTGGGTAACCTTAATTCTGGAATAAGCCGTGCAACTGCCAATAACACAAGAGGCTTTGGATTAAATATTGCGTCAGACCTTGCTTCTTTTGATATCAGGCCCTATAGCAGCACAACGGCTGGTTTGTTAAGCCAGGGCTGGGATACAGTGGGGGATCCTTACGGTCCGGATCCAGCGAATAATTACAGCGGTACTATTATTTTTAAAAATCACGGAGCTGAGGCAGAAAACCTGGTATTCAGAAATACACATACCCAGGACCATTACGTGAGCGCAATGGGTGGCAATGATAAAGGGAAATATTTTTCCAGTTTTGATTATTACAAAGAAGACGGTGTGATTGTAGGTTCGGGATATAAAAGATATTCTGGAAATCTGAGCGGCTCCTATAAAGTAAAACCCAATATAGAGATTGGTGCCGGTGCCAACCTTTCTACCTCCTCTCAATTGGGCGTAAACGGTTCAGAAATAAATAACCTGTATAGAAATCTTAGCATATGGCCGACTTTTAACCCATGGGTTGACGCACAAAAAACGGTTCCCAATCCGGGTAATGGTACCAATGACGGAAATCCTTTATATTGGCTCAGCAAAACAAACAGGAGTAATGAGGTCAACCGCATTGAAGCCAATGCTTTTGCAAAATGGGATTTGCTTCCGGGATTATATGTAAAACTTTCCGGTAATATCTATACAGGTGAAACGCTGAACCAGTCATTTACGAAAGCGACCCAATCTTATGCTCAAATAAATACAGGACCACTTTCAAGCGCCAACGCAAATGTCTCCCGCCCTGCTTCTTCTGCTTTTCTGAGGGACTTTCAGCAAACTTATAATGGTATAATCAATTATACCAAAACAATTAAAACACATCACAATCTTGGCGCGATGCTGGGAGCAGAGGCCTATACGCTCAAACATTTTGAGATGAAAGTATCCGGTACCAATGCACCTACAGACGATATACCAACGGTAAACGCGTCTACCACTTTTACTGCAGGAAGCAATAACAATTACACCATACAAACACAAACCAGGATTATTTCTTATTTCGGCAGGCTGAACTATGATTTTGATCAGCGGTTTCTCCTGACAGTGGTATTCAGAAGTGATGGCGTATCCAGCCTGGCAAAAGATAACCGCCGGGGTTATTTCCCTGGTATGTCTGCAGGATGGAATTTGCACCGTGAGGATTTCTTTCAGAAGAGCGGTATATCAAAAATTGTTTCCACACTAAAACCACGGTTCAGTTATGGCGTGAATGGTAATATTGCAGGTATCGGGCCGTATGATGTACAGGGAGTCTATGGTTCACAAGGGAATTATAATGGTAATTTGGGTTTTCTCTATACTTCGCCCGTCACACCAGCACTGCAATGGGAAAAAAGTAAAACTGCTGATGCAGGACTTGATATTGGATTGCTGCACGACAGAATCAGCATATTGGTGGATTATTTTGACAGGAGAACGAGTAATCTGCTTACCAATCTGAGTCTTCCCGGATATCTTGGTTTTTCGTCTGTAAGAACAAACCTGGGAACTTTTCAGAATAAGGGTTATGAATTTACGGTAAATGCCAATGTCATGAATCAGTCCAACGGATTGCGGATTGACGTAGGTGCTAACGCCTCCTTTGTTAAAAATAAAATCCTGAAGTTGCCTAACAACGGCAATCTAAATAACCGGCAGGGTGGCATACAGGTATATGATTCCAAAAGCGGTCAGGTAATCTGGGTAGGTGGCTTCCAGGAAGGCCAGGCCCTTGGTGACATATACGGGTATAAACAGGTTTCAATTTTTAAAGATGATGCGGAAATACAAAAAATTGCCGGAAGCCGGTATGATAATATTGCTAAGATCGTGGGACCCAATCTTCCATTGAATGCAAACAACCAGGGAAGGATCACCCCTGGTGATGTGAATTGGATGGATACAGATAAAAACGATACGATTGATACAAAAGATCAGGTGTACCTCGGAAACATTAATCCCAAATGGACAGGTGGTTTTACTTTAACTGTTGCATATAAAGGATTCTCATTGTACAACCGTTTTGAATATGCAATTGGCCATACCGTTTACAATGACCTTATAGCAAGGACATTGGGTAATTACCAGGGAACCTTCAACTATCTTGAGCTGCAAAAGAATGCATGGTCACCCGCTAATCCAAATTCGGATATACCTAAAGTCTACTCAGCTGATCAGCGGGCTGCTTCGCAAGGCAAGAAAAACTATACCAGGGGCAATAATGCCGGCGCTGTATTGAATGGAAATAATTCAAGATTTTATGAAAAAGGCGACTACCTGGCATGCAGGGAAATCACATTGGCCTATGACATTCCGAAATCTATTTTACAACGCAGCAAAATACTAACCCAGGCCAGGGTATTTATCTCAGGCAATAACCTGTTTTACATCACCAAATTTACGGGCCCAACACCGGAGCCTCCGGTAGATACAAACGGAACAATTACCGGAGTATACCAGGGTACCTATCCAACGCCAAGAACTTTTGCGGCTGGTGTACAGGTTTCATTTTAAAACATCAAACTAATAATAATGAAGCAGAATATAATAGTTATCATTTCGGGACTTTGCGTCCTTTTATCCGGTAGTTGTTCTAAGAAACTGGATCTAACGCCGGTAAGTACATTAAGTGATGCCAGTTATTGGAAAACCCCCGATCAGGTCGATGCCTTTGTGACAGGTATCCACGTTAGCTTCAGGAATCATAACGCAAGCTTTGAAGCGTTGGGAGAATTGCGATCTGATATTTTTGGCCTGGAGCCAGGAATCGGTTCTACATTTACGGGAGAATCGAGCCAGGGGTATGAGACCATGTGGAATCAGACCATAGACGCAAATAATCCGGGCGTTGGCAATTTTGGAGCCAGCGTGAATAACGCAAATATCACCAACCCGGCAACAAATTTTTATTATAATATCAATCAAATTAACCTGCTGATCAGTAATTTGAATACAACCAACCTCGTTACACCGGCAAACAGGAATTACTACCTTGGCATTGGATTCGGAATGCGTGCGTTTTACTATTTTCAGATGGCAAGGTCCTGGGGTTCAGTAGTATTGCAAACTGAATCAGTGAAAGGGATTGATATTAGCAATCTGGCGAAACAAGCGTCCAGTGAAGCAGATATATTCAAACAGATAAAATCTGATATTGACAGCTCTGTAACCAATTTTGGAACTGACTATAGTTTTAAAAATAGTAAAGCATTCTGGTCTAAGGCAGCAACATTAATGCTGAAGGCCGAGGTGTATTTATGGACTGGTTTCAGGGGAGGAGGAGTTGCAGATGCGACCACAGCAAAAGCCGCCCTTACAGATATTCAAACCAATATTTCATCTTTGAGTCTGCTCCCTGTTTTCACGGACGTTTTTGCTATCAAGGGGAATAACGAAATTATTTTTGCTTCCCGCTATCAGCTCAATGAAGCGACTATGGGCTTTGTCTCCAGTACATTTGTGCCACAGACCAGCCTTATTTCTAATTTCTATGACTCTGCGCAAAGCCGGCGGATGAATAATGGCACCCTGGATAATTGGGGTGGTTTGCTAAGAGCGCCGGTAAAAGTGGCGACCTTCAGAAAATTCGATGACAAGGATACAAGGAAATGGGCATCCATTCAACCGGGATACAGTGTTGATATAACAAAACGGCCGGGAGCAGATACGATGGTCATCAAAGGAAGCTTCGTTAAAAAATTTTCCGGGGAAAATAGTGCGGGCAGCAGGCAATACACAAACGATTTCCCAATTTATCGCTATGCAGATTTACTTTTATTACTGGCGGAGGCAAAACAAATATCAGGAGAAGATCCATCTGCAGAAATCAACCTGGTAAGGAAACGGGCATACGGATCAAATTATAATGCAGCTATCCAGGGCTATCCGAACCAGCCTGGAGACGCGAATCTCAAAGAAACCATTCTGCAGGAGCGCCTTTTTGAATTTATTTTTGAAGGAAAAAGGTGGTATGATCTGAGAAGTATGGGAGACAGTTTTGTGTATGCTCATATACCGGTATCGCAATTTGCAAATACAGATGCTAACGGAAGACTTTTATGGCCCATTGATATTACCTCTTTAACAAACAACCGGTCTTTGGTACAAAATCCGGGATACAGATAACGGTAGTTGTTTTGACAAAGTAAATTGAGGTAATTAATTTTCCTCGATTGTATTTAGAGCAGTGGTATACCGGGAATATTCTTATTCCCGGTCTTTTAAGACTTTTATTTTTGAATTTTTGAATTGTTTTTTATGATAATTAAACATATTGAAGGATTGATCGCAGCGCCGTTTACTCCCATGCATAATGACTCCACAATAAATACCCGGCTGATACCCGGGTACTATGAATTACTGAAAGCAAATGGAGTTGCCGGTGCTTTTATCTGTGGTTCTACCGGTGAAGGGGTATCAATGACAATACAGGAAAAGAAAACAGTAGCCGGGGCATGGGCAGCAGCTACCAGGAAGGACAGGGATTTTAAAGTGATGATGTTTTTAGGGGGCACCTGTATCGCCGATTGTAAAGAACTGGCGCTTCATGCACAACAGGCAGGCATATACGCAGTATCCTTTACCGCCCCGTTTTATTTTAAGCCCGCCAGCGTGGAAATACTGGCAAAAGCCTGTGCAGAAATAGCTTCTGTTGTGCCGGACATGCCGTTCTACTATTACCATATTCCTGTTTTAACCGGTGTTGATTTTGCTATGTATGATTTACTGCAGGCTGTTGAAGAAAAAAAGATACCTAATTTTGCGGGTATTAAATACACCCATGAAGACTTTATGGATTTTCTATCCTGTATGAATTTTAAAAGCGGAAAGTATGATATGCTGTGGGGAAGAGATGAAAATATGCTGCCTGCATTGGCACTGGGTACAAAAGGTGCAATTGGAAGTACATTTAATTATGCACCTTCCCTGTACAAAGATATGATCGATGCATTTAAAAGAAATGATTTGCAATCGGCAAATGCATTACAACAAAAATCTATTGATATGATCCGTTTGCTGGGCAAATATGGTGGTATTGCTACCGGTAAAGCATATATGAAATTAATCGGGTTAGATTGCGGTGAATTTCGCCTGCCGGTTAAAAATATGTCTGCCGAACAATTTGAAGCATTTAAAAAAGATGCGGATCAATTGGATTTCAATAGTTTTTCTTCACGCAAACCATCTGCAGTTAATGCATAAATTACCATGGGCCGTATAACGATACTGCTTTCCGTTATCATTATGCTTTTTACCGTAACAACATACGCACAAAAAATACGCAGGAGTATGCAATGGAAAATTGCAGCACAACTCCCGCATCTTAATGAGCAACCCAAAGCTTTGGGTGTTGCCGGTCCGGTTACAGGTGTAGACCACGACGCATTGATTGTAGCTGGTGGCTCTAACTTTCCCGATAGCATGCCCTGGCAAAATGGAAAGAAAAAATATTATGATGATGTGTATGTTTATGTAAAAAAAGGCAAACAGATAAAACTTTATAAAAAATCATTCAAACTTCCTGCAGCCATTGCATATGCAGCGGTTTGTACAACAGATTTTGGTGTTGTTTATGCCGGAGGTGAAAATGAAAATGGAATCAGTGATAAGGTGATCCTGTTGCAGTGGGATGCCGCTGCGAAAAATGTTATTTTTAATAATTTGCCCAATCTTCCCTTTGCGGTAACCAATGCGGCTGCAACAGTATATAAGAATATTATTTATATTGCGGGAGGGGAAATGCCGGCAGAAGCCTCCTCCTATTTTTACAGTCTTGACCTTAATGCTGTCTCCGCTGGCTGGAAACAATTGCCCCGCCTTCCGAAGCCCGTATCCCATACCGTGTTAACGACCCAGTCCAACGGAAAGAATGCATGCATTTATTTAACAGGTGGCCGGAAGAAAAATAAAAACGGCATCAGTGATCTGTATGCGTCTGTATATGAATTTGATCTGGCGAAAAACCAATGGTCAGAAAAGAAAACGCTTCCCTATAATTTATGTGCGGGTACGGGGATTGCAACAGGGTTACATTATATATTGATGTTTGGTGGAGATACGGGTGAAACATTTCACAAAGTGCAGACAGTCATGGCAGACATCAATGCAGAAAGTGATTCAGCAAAAAAGCTGGTACTGATTAAGGAAAAAAATCAATTGCAATCTACTCACCCCGGTTTCAGTAAGCAGGTGCTGATGTATAATACTATAACTGACACATGGTCAACGGTTGATTCTATTCCGTTTGACGCACCTGTTACAACTAATGCATGTAAATGGAATGGTGAAGTAATAATACCCTGTGGTGAAATCAGGGCGGGCGTGCGCACACCTGTGATATTGTCGGGGAGACTACCTTATAAATAATAGTTTCATTGCAGGGAAACCTATTCAGTTTTCTACGACCATAGCTGAAAAACAGACAGGTAAGTGTTTTGGATTGAACGATAAAACTTAAGCAACACAATGAAATATTCAAAATATTATCCCTGGATCTTAGTAGGACTATTATGGGTGGTGGCTTTGCTGAATTACATGGACAGGCAAATGCTTTCCACTATGAAGCCGTCCATGCAGATAGACATTTCAGAGTTGCGGTCAGCCACCAACTTCGGTTATCTCATGGCTATCTTTTTGTGGATATATGGTTTTATGAGTCCGGTTTCAGGAATCATTGCTGACAGGTTTAACAGAAAATGGCTTATCGTTGGCAGCCTGTTTGTGTGGTCGGGAGTAACATTTGCAATGGGTTATGCAACTACGTTCAATCAATTGTATTGGTTAAGGGCAGTCATGGGAATAAGTGAAGCTTTATACATACCTGCAGGGCTGTCACTCATTGCCGATTTCCATTCATCTAAAACAAGATCGCTGGCCGTGGGCATTCACATGACCGGGCTTTACATGGGTCAGGCGCTTGGTGGATTTGGGGCTACTATTGCTGCTAATTTCTCATGGCAGTCAAGCTTTCATTCTTTTGGTATCATTGGTATTGTGTACTCAGTTATTCTCATTTTATTTTTAAGAGATAAAAAACCTGGCCTTACTGAAAATGAAGAATCAATGACCAGCAAACTTCATTCAAACTCTTCGCTTTTTAAAGGACTGGGTTTGCTGCTTAGCAATATTTCTTTCTGGATTATCCTGTTTTATTTTGCAGTGCCCAGCCTACCGGGCTGGGGCGTTAAAAACTGGCTGCCTACACTTTTTTCCAGCAGCTTACATATAGACATGTCGAAAGCAGGACCACTATCAACGATTACTACGGCTGCTTCATCCTTTTTAGGAGTAATATTCGGAGGCCTTTTGTCTGACAGGTGGGTGCAGAAAAATATCAGGGGAAGAGTTTATACAAGTGCTATTGGTATTGCATTAACCATCCCGGCTTTATTGCTGATCGGTTATGGCCACTCACTTTTTCATATTATAGGAGCTGCCTTTTGTTTTGGTTTTGGTTTTGGAATGTTTGATGCCAATAATATGCCGATCCTTTGCCAGTTTGTTCCGTCAAAATACAGGGCAACCGGTTATGGCCTTATGAATATGGCAGGCGTATTTGCAGGAGCATTTGTTACCGACTGGTTAGGCAAGTCTACTGATGCAGGTGATTTAGGTAAAGGCTTTGCCATGCTGTCGGGAATTGTACTGGTGGCATTGATCATTCAGCTTTCTTTTTTGCGACCGAAAGTAAACGACTTTGCTGATGCTTAACCTGTATTTTAAAATGAGTTATAACACAGGAAAACATAAAAAAATATTATTTGTACCGCAGAACGGGTTTACTGATGCAATAGCTGCCATGTATGCTCCGCTAAAAGAGTATGTAATGAATGTTATCCCGTTGATGCTGGAACATGCGTGGCAACAAAAGAAAACAAAAAGAACATCTGCGTTTGAAGCATTGCTGTACAGCGGTTGGATTTGCCGGTTAATCACATTGGACAACCGTGTGTTAAACAGGGATACCCAGGATGAAATTCACGGATGGCCTGACATCAGGAATTATTTGATCAACTGCTTTGATGAATGTAAAGATGAAACGCAGCTTCCAAAAATGGTGCGTAACTGCATGACCGTTGTTCAACCAATACTGGAAAGCCGGTTCGAAGAGAATTATCATTTTCCGGAAAGAATGTTTCATTGCTGGTGGTATACCATTCATGAAGGAAATACAGATCTCGCACTTCACCTTATTAATGCCTATCAGCCAGATTCTCCTTTTGATCATTTGAATCATTTTCTGTCCACCATGCTGCAGGCAGTTGAGCAAGCCGTTGCAGTCTATCCTGATATAAAAATTGTTAGTTGTGGTTCATGGCTAAATCAATTGGCAAAGTTCCAGCACCTATGGCCCGCCAGCTTCAAACAAAATCAAATAGTTCTGAATGAAACAGGAGGATTCGGACCTGGCGCATGGGGACAATATATGACAACAGCAGGTAGGTTTAGTGAAGCGAAAGCTGCTATTTTAAGAGGAACTGGAAAACATCCCTTTGCGTTAACGAAAGCACAATGCCCGGTTGCTGAAGTAATTGCACACTTGAAAAAAATAGTTGCCTGATATAAAAAATACGTATGGAAAGAAAAGATTTTTTGAAATTGGGATCGGCCGGTTTGCTTTCAACAGCTTTGGGTGCTGAATCAAAAAGGAATAAAGCTATAATAAATGATCAGGACATTGTTTTTAACGGGCAGCCGGGCTGGAATGGTAAAGAAGTTATTAGCGGTAAAGCGATGGTTTGTGCCAGCCAACCCCTGGCGGTAGCAGCAGGTTATGATATTTTAAAAGCCGGTGGGAATGCGATTGATGCGGCAATAGCTGTTAATGCAATGCTATCTTTAACGGAACCAATGATGTGCGGTATGGGAGGAGATTTATTCGCTATCGTATGGAATGAAAAAGAAAAAAAATTATATGGGCTCAATGCCAGTGGGCGATCCCCATATAACTGGTCAATGAATGAAGCAAAGAATATAGGATTGAAATCTATTCCGTCTTTTGGACCGCTAAGCTGGTCGGTGCCTGGCTGCGTTAGCGGTTGGACAGCGTTGTTAAATAAATTCGGCAGTAAAAAATTACCGGAATTACTGGCACCCACCATTAATTATGCTAAAGAGGGATTTCCCGTTTCCAATATTATTGCCGGAGACTGGAAGCCGGAAAATGGAGTAATGGATTATTCTACCCTGAACGGCGTTTATTTCTTTGGTAATAAAAAATTGAAGGCGGGTGATATGTTTAAAAACCCTGATCTGGCCAGGGCTTTTGAAATAATAGCAAAGAATGGAGGAAATGCGTTTTATGAAGGTGAGATAGCTGATACTATTATTAAATTTTCTCAGAAGAATGGGGGAAGATTTGATAAAAAAGATTTTACCGATCACAAGGCAGATTGGATAGAACCTGTATGCAGTAATTACAGGGGATATGATATCTGGCAGCTTCCACCGAATGGCCAGGGTATAGTAGTACTGCAAATGATGAACCTGCTGGAAAATTTTGATATTGCTTCTTTAAAACCAAATTCAGCAGACGTATTTCATTTATTCCTTGAAGCCAAAAAGCTTTCTTTCCAGGACAGGGCAATCTATTATGCCGATACAGACTTTGCAAAAGTGCCTGTTAAAGAATTGATCAGTAAAGCCTATGCTAAGCAGCGGGCTACATTAATTGATCCACGTAAAGCCGCACAAGCAGTGGTACCCGGCCGCATAAAAAATTCTTCCAATACTGTTTATCTCACCGTGGCTGATGCAGAAGGAAACATGATTTCATTGATACAAAGCCTGTATTCACCCTGGGGTTCACATTGTGTGGTGGATGGTCTTGGATTTGCCCTGCAAAACAGGGGTGCTTTATTTTCTCTTAATGACAAGGCATGGAATAAATTGGAACCTCATAAACGGCCATTGCATACGATCATTCCTTCGTTCATTACTCAGAATAACAAACCTGTTTTTTCTTTTGGAGTTACAGGTGGAGATTTTCAACCGCAGGGACAGGTACAGATACTAATGAATATAATCGATTATAAAATGCCTGTTCAAAAAGCTGGTGAACAACACCGGATTTGGCACCGGGAAAGCTTTGAATTTACCAATGAAAAAGCAAAAGATCCAGGCATGATCGTAACAGAGCCGGGCTTCTCTCCTGCAGTAATGCAGCAGTTAGAAAAAATGGGTCATCGTTTTAGTAAGCAGGCACGTTATTTTGGAGGCTACCAGGGTATTTGGAGAACGGAAGAACCGCGGCGTTACAGTGGCGCATCTGATCCCCGTAAAGACGGGTGTTCATTTGGATATTAATTATGTAAATACTAATAGGATCGAAAATGAAGAAATTTATTTTGAAGATTGTGTTTTGGGCAGTTATTTTTTTTCAATCTGTAGTTTTTTGTTTAGCACAGGAGAAGATAAATGTTGTTTTTAAAAATGGAGAAGAGCGTTATGAATGCTTTAGGATACCGGCCATTATAAAGGCACGCAACGGAGATTTGCTTGCCTATGCTGAAGCAAGAAAAAAAGAATGCAATGACTTTGGCGATATTGACATTGTTATGAAGCGCAGTACCAATAATGGCAAAACCTGGTCAGCCCTAAAAATAATAGTGGATAATGGTTTATTAAAAGCGGGCAACCCGGCTCCGGTTGTGGATTTGCAGGATACCCGGTTTCCAAAAGGAAGAATATTTCTGTTGTATAATACGGCAAACACTTCCGAAGCAGACGCAAGAAAGGGAACTGGCGTAAGGGAAGTATGGTATATCACCAGTACAGACAATGGAATAACCTGGAGTAAACCCGTAAATATTACCAGTTCTGCTCATAAACCACTGGCGCCGTTGTATAATGCCGCTTACATTTTTGCGGAGGATTGGCGCACAAATGCGTTGACACCAGGTCATGCTTTACAGTTGAACCGTGGCAAAAATAAAGGAAGAATTTTTGTAGCGGCCAATCATTCGGCTGTACCTGAACCAGGAAGCGGTAACATAGAAATGAACAAGGCGCATTGCTTTTTCAGTGATGATCATGGCGATACATGGCGTTTAGGTGCAACGGTTGAAATGCCGGGCGGTAATGAAAGTACGGCGGCCGAGTTGTCAGACGGAAGTATACTGCAAAATATACGCTATAAAAATCCGGCAGATAAATACAGGGTACTTGCGTTTAGCAAAAGCGATGGGGAAAGCTGGGACACAGCTTATGTTTGCAGGGATCTGCCTGATCCTGTTTGTCAGGGTAGTACAATAAGTTTTAACTACAAAGGAGAATACCTGGTGTTGTTTAGTAATGCCGCAAGCCAGACTAAAAGAGAGAAGCTGACAATCAGGGTAAGCAGGGACAATGGAAGATCATGGCCCATCTCATTTTTGGTTGATGGTGGAGAGGTTTCTTATTCAGATCTTACGGTTGTTAAAGCTGATAAAATTGGTTTGATATATGAACAGGGAACTAACAGTGGTATTGTTTACACCCTGCTGCCAGTAAAATACATATTGAATAGTTATTCAACTTCAAAATTTTAGGTAAAGCATTAAGATGGCATATTCACAAAAAGACCTGGTTACATTAAAAGATTTTTATTTCAACCAGTTGCTAAATGATACGATTCCATTCTGGTTTCCCCGTTCTTTTGATAAGGAATATGGCGGTTTTCAATTAATGAGGGATGCAGATGGAAGTTTGATTGATGATGATAAGGCGGTATGGATACAGGGAAGGGCAACATGGTTACTGTCTGCTTTGTATAATACTGTTGAGAAGAAAAGTGAATGGCTGGAAGGCGCAAAGCTCGGCTATGATTTTTTAAACAAACATTGTTTCGATACGGATGGCCAGATGTTTTTTCATGTAACACGCGATGGAAGACCCATCCGGAAAAGAAGATATTTTTTTTCTGAAACCTTTTATGTGATAGCAGCCGCAGCTTATGCCAGGGCAAGTGGCGACCAGGACGCCGCAGCAAAAGCAAGATCTGTTTTTGGAAAGTGTATTGAATACACCTCTGTTCCTGGATTATTGCAGGCCAAGTTTACAGACGCCAGGCCTTCACGGGGTATTGGCATACCGATGATCATGATGAATACAGCCCAGCAACTAAGGGATACAATTGGTGATGACCGTTGCGATGGATGGATCAGCCAATGGATCAGTAATATTGAAACATATTTTGTAAAAGACGATCTTATGTGCGTGATGGAACAGGTAGCACTGGACGGCAGTATTATCGATCATATAGATGGAAGAACGTTAAACCCGGGGCATGCTATCGAAGGCGCCTGGTTTATTTTACATGAAGCGAAACGCCGCAATATGGACCCCCATTTGATTGATTTGGGTTGTAAGATGCTTGATTATATGTGGGAGCGGGGATGGGACAAAAAGCATGGTGGTATTTTCTATTTCCGCGATGTATTTGATAAACCGGTGCAGGAATACTGGCAGGATATGAAGTTCTGGTGGCCGCATAATGAAGCAATCATTGCAACACTACTGGCATATCTTATGACCGGCAAAAAGAAATATGCAAAATGGCATAAGATGGTGCATGAATATTCTTACAGGCATTTTCATGATAAAAAGCATGGTGAATGGTTTGGTTACCTGCACCGTGATGGAAGCATTGCCCAACCTGCCAAGGGCAATATGTTTAAAGGGCCTTTTCATTTGCCGAGGCAAGAGTGGTATTGTTCGCAAATGCTCCGTGAGTTTATCCGGTAAAGTAATGACGAAACGAATTTTTGTGTGATTGTTATAAAGGAATAAAATAGAAATGTCTATTCGGGGCAAAGCGGGATATTCATGGTTAATAGCAGGATTGCTGTTCGCTGCTTTGTGGGCATCAGCTTCTACTGCTACTAAAATAGGCCTGGAAGAGGCACAGCCGCTGGTGATTGCTGTGGTTCGTTTCGGTATAGCAGCGGCTATTATGTTGTTTATTGCGCATGTCGCCAGGAGACATCGTTTCCCTAAAGGTAAAGAGTGGAAACAGGTTAGTATTTACGGTTTATTGAATATTACAATTTACTTAGGTTGTTATGTAATAGCAATGCAAACAATCACTGCTGGAATTGGCGCATTAGCGGTAGCGGCCAATCCTGTCATTATCAGTTTTCTTTCCGTTTTCTTTTTAAAAAAGAAATTGACATTCCCGGTAATACTTTCAATAGCTGTGTGTGCTGCTGGTGTGCTGTGTGCAGCGTGGCCACTATTTGCTGCGGCTGCTGTAACGACACAAGGTCTTCTGATACTCCTTTTCAGTATGCTTGCCTATTCGGTTGCCGCTATTTATTTTTCATCAAGAGAATGGAACGGCCTTTCCCTGTTTACAATTAATGGCTGGCAAACACTATTGGGCGGATTATTTTTATTGCCGGTTACTTTATTTTTTTATAAAGCCACAGCCAATCATTTTAATAAAACCTTTTGGGCGGCAGTTGGCTGGCTGACTATACCAGTTTCCATAATCGCTGTACAACTTTGGTTGTGGTTGTTACAGACAAATCCTGTCAGGGCCGGCTTATGGTTCTTTTTATGTCCTTTATTTGGTTTCATTTTTGCCGCCTGGTGGATGAATGATGCCATCAGTGTATATACCATTGCCGGCGTGCTGTTGGTGATGTGCGGATTATTATTATCAAAAATAAATGCAAAAAAGAATGAGATTACTTTTGATTAGCCTGTTGCTTTTACCCCTGGCAGCTGCAGCACAACTGCAACTGGCAAAAATTTTTTCTGACAACATGATCTTGCAACGGGGTCAACCTGTCCATATCTGGGGCAGAGACTTACCAGGGAAAGAGGTCACCGTAATTTTTTCCGGCCAAAAGATGGTTTCAATGGTAAAAGCAGATTCATCCTGGAGTGTTTTTTTCAGCAGGCAAAAAGCAAATGTTCAGCCCCAATCAATTTTTATTAGTTCGGATAAAGAGAACATTGAATTAAAAAATTTATTAATCGGTGACGTATGGCTTTGCTCAGGTCAATCCAATATGGAATGGACCGTATCAAAAGAAATGCATTTCAGGGATGAAGTGAAAAATGCTGAGCAGCCATTGATAAGATTATATAATCCTTCACCGGCTGGCAGGTATGTATATGGCGTGGCTTATACCGATTCGTTAAATAAAAGATTGAACACATTTGATTTTTACCAGGGTAGCGGCTGGGAAAACTGCGATAGCAACACCGTGAAAACAATGAGTGCTATTGGCTATTTCTTTGCAAAAAGTATTATAGCCAATGAAAATATTCCGGTTGGCCTGATTAACCTGTCAATTGGCGGTGCGCCGATAGAAACCTTCATCAGCCGCGAAACGTTGCAAAACAATAAACGGTTTGCGGTAAAAGTAAAGGGTAATTGGTTAGAGAATGATGCTTTGCCTGTATGGGCCCGTGAGAGGGGTAAGCAAAATGTCGGAACTAATTCTACCGGCTTTAGCGATGACCTTGGGTTAAATCATGCGTATAAACCCGGCTTTGCTTATAGTAGTGGTGTAGCGCCCATTGTAGCGATGCCCATAAAAGGCGTGCTGTGGTACCAGGGCGAAAGTAATTCGCAGGCAAAAGAACGCGTAGATGAATATGGAGACTTATTGAAATTAATGATAGAAGATTACCGTAAAAAATGGAAGCAACCCCGTATGCCGTTTTATTGGGTACAATTATCGTCCATTGATACCGCAAATTATCAATCACAATTATGGCCGGTGTTCCGGGATGAACAAAGAAAATTGCTAAAACAAGTTGCGTTCGGAGGTATGGCTGTTTGCAGTGATATCGGGTTTAAAAACAATGTACACCCCACCAATAAAAAGGACGTGGGAGAAAGACTGGCACGCTGGGCGCTGAATAAAGACTATCATAAAAACATCATTCCTTCCGGCCCATTACCAATTACAGCCGTATATAAGCAAGGAAATATTATTGTTTCATTTGAATACGCAAATGGTTTATGCTCCACAAATGGAACCTCATTGCATGGATTTTCCATCGATGGAAAAAAAGATTGTGAGGCGGCTATTAAAAACAATAAAGTGGTTATACCAGTAAAAGTAAAACCTTTGTATGTTTATTATGGATGGAAACCATTTACAGATGCCAACCTGGTAAATGCTGAAAAGCTTCCGGCCTCCACTTTCAAAATAAAAGTTCAATGAAAAAGAAAATATCTACCGAATTTGCGCTTTGTGTTTTTATTATTATCACCGCCACTGCACAGCAAAAGAAAATCCCAGTTTTTGAATCCGGAACAGCGGGACACAAGAGTTACCGCATACCTGCTATTATTAGTCTGCCCGGCGGAAAGTTGTTTGCTTTTTGCGAAGGCCGGGTCAATGGTGGCGGAGATTTCGGAGACATCAATATTGTTATGAAAACAAGCGACGACAAGGGACAAACATGGAGTGCTTTGCGTACGATAGTTGATGCAGACAGTTTGCAGGCAGGCAATCCCGCGCCGGTAGTGGATCTTACTGATCCTTTGTATCCGTCCGGCAGAATATTTCTTTTTTATAATACCGGTAATAATCATGAAGGCGAAGTAAGAAAAGGAAACGGCCTTCGTGAAGTATGGTATAAAACATCGGCAGACAGGGGTCTTACATGGAGCAATGCAACAAATATTACACTGCAGGTACACAGGCCCAGACAGCCCCGGGTAAACGCTGCATATAATTTTGCAGAAGACTGGAGAAGTTATGCCAATACCCCGGGGCACGCTATGCAATTCAATAATGGAAATTATAAGGGAAGAATTTTTGTAGCAGCCAATCATTCCGCCGGTGAACCCCAAAAACATTTTACAGATTATACGGCGCATGGCTTTTATACTGATGACCATGGCAAGACCTTTACACTAAGTGAAAATGTACCAGTGCCCGGTGGCAATGAAAACATGGCGGTTGCATTAAGCGGAAACAGGTTAATGCTCAATTTCAGGAACCAGAAAGGTGACATCAAATCAAGGATTGTAGCCGTTAGCAGCAATGGCGGCGGGTCATGGGATACTGCCTGGTTTGATAAAAATCTTCCGGACCCGGTTTGCCAGGGAAGTATTCTGCAGGTGGGTAGCAATAAAGGAAAAAATATAATTGCTTTTTGCAATGCTGCAGATACGGTAAGGCGGGATCATTTAACCCTGCGCATCAGTTTCAATGAGGGCAAAACATGGAAGGAAAATTATTTGATTGATAAGGCCACTATAGGATACGCAGGAGATTATACGGCCTATTCAGACATAATAGCAGTATCTAAAAATGAGATAGGCGTTTTATATGAAAGGAATAATTACAAACAAATAGTTTTTACTATTATTAACTGGAAGCAATAATGAAATTAATTTTACCTGTCATTTTCTGCCTGTTATTTCGAGGTACCCCTTATGCACAGATAAAATTGCCTGTCTATGCAGATTCAGTGTTTGGCACTTATTACCAGCAGCGGCTTTCACATTTTGAAACGCTGCCCGCTGAACGTTCTGATATTATTTTTTTGGGTAACAGTATTACAGATGGCGCTGAATGGAACGAATTATTTAAAGACAGTCATGTTAAAAATCGTGGTATCAGCGGTGATATTACTGCAGGTGTGTTGCATCGTTTAAACCAGGTTATCAGCGGTAAGCCATCCAAAGTTTTTCTGCTGATTGGTATCAATGATTTGGCAAGAAATACTGTACCTGACAGTGCGCTGAAAAATATTTTTCTCGCTGCAGATTATATAACCCAGCAAAGTCCTTCAACCCAATTGTATGTACAAAGTGTTTTGCCGGTAACTGATGTATACAGAAAATTTGGGGAGCATACCAATAAAGGCGCACATATAAAATGGCTTAACAAACAATTGCAGCACGATGCAGGTAGTCATCATTATACTTTTATTGATCTGTACACTTCATTCTCTGATACAGAAGGCAAATTAAATGCAGACTTAACCAATGACGGCGTTCATTTAAATGGTGCAGGATATCTGCTATGGAAGCATCTGGTATATCCACAGGTTTTTGATTTGCAAAACAGGCCTTCTTTAATTCCATTGCCTCAGCAATTAAACTGGAAAAATGGCTATTTTGATTTGTATGCCTGCAAAAAAATTGTAGCCAGGGATACTACCCTGCTGGCTGAAGCCGGAAAACTTCAAAAGCAATTACAATCTGAGGGCCTGCAGGTAAATATAGTCCACAATATAAATAGTGCAGATCCATTTATTGAACTTCGTTTAAATAGAGTAATCGTTCCACAACTGGCGGAAGAAGCTTATCACCTGGAAGTAAACAATCAGAAAGTTATTATATCAGCCAATACGCCACATGGTATTTTTAATGGTATCCAGACTTTGCAACAGCTCATGCGCGATAATACCATGATAGATGCCTGTGAAATAACAGACTGGCCCGCGTTCTCATGGCGGGGCTATATGGTTGATGTGGGCAGAAATTACCAGTCGGCTGATTTACTGAAGCAGCAAGTGGAGATAATGGGAAAATACAAGCTTAATATTTTTCATTTGCATTTTACTGAAGACATCGCCTGGCGTCTTGAAAACAAGCTTTATCCGCAGCTGACCGCACAAGAAAATATGCTGCGTAATAAAGGTTTGTATTATACAGAAAACGAATTCAAAGAGCTGATAAATTTTTGTAAAGAAAGATACATAACACTGGTTCCTGAAATTGATATGCCCGGGCATAGCGGAGCTTTCACAAGGGCTATGAAAACAACTATGCAAACAGATTCTGGCTTGCTTATTATAAAAAATATACTCAAAGAATTTTTCGAAACTTACCATCTCCCCTATTTGCATATTGGTGCCGATGAAGTAAAGATTACCAATAAAAATTTCCTGCCGCAAGTAATAAAGTATGCAGAAAGCTTTGACAAAAAAATAATAGGATGGGATCCCGGTGGTAATTTTACCAGTAGCACCATCCGGCAATTGTGGATGGATGACGCGGGCAAGTTAAATGCAAACAGCATTTATAAATACATAGATTCAAGGCATTTGTACCTTAATCATATGGACCCGATGGAAGCTGTAACAACCATCTTTAACCGAAAAATACTTAATGCTGAAAAAGGTGACAACCTCTTCCTGGGTGGCAGTATTTGTATGTGGCCCGACAGGGCGGTGGCAAAAGAAACAGATATACTGAACATGAATCCTGTTTACCCTTCCATGCTTGCGTTTTCGGAGAGAAGCTGGCGTGGTGGCGGGCATAATGGATGGGTAGCAAACATTGGAGAACCGGGTTCGGCCAGAGCGATTGAGTTTAGTGAATTCGAAAACCGCTTGCTTGATCAGCAACAGCTAAATTTCAGGGGGCTCCCTTTCCCTTATAAAAAACAATCTTCTGTAATATGGAAACTATATGGTCCTTATTCCAATAAAGGCGAATTGTCCATGGCATTTGAGCCGGAAAAATTAAACTTTGATGAAAGTAAATTTCCCGCTGCAATACGTGCAGCCGGCGGCACTATCGTATTAAGGCACTGGTGGTACCCGCTGATAAAAGGAGTGATTGAAGAACCAAAAGAAAATACTACCTGGTATTGCGTTACACATATCTGGAGCGACGAAGACATGATAGCCAGCTACTGGATAGGGTTTAACAATTTATCAAGATCACCGGCAACCAATTCACCACCGGCAAAGGCATGGGATAATAAACAAAGTCAAATCTGGGTTAACAGTAACCTGATTACACCTCCGGAATGGAAAAGACCCGGACAACCAGGAAATGCTGAAGTTCCCCTGGTTGATGAAGGATATGAATATCGAACACCGACAAAAATCAGCCTTCATAAAGGATGGAATACTGTATTGATTAAAGCCCCGGTCGGTTCTTTTAAAGCCGCAAATTGGCAAAATCCTGTCAAATGGATGTTTACTTTCGTCAAGGCCATTGATTAATTATTGTCGATCTGGTCTATGATGATGTATTGATGCACATACCATTTAAGGCCTGAGCAATGGCATCATTGCTTCTCATTGCGGTTACAAAAATTTCAATACCGGAATACTGATTTAATCCTGGAGAGAAAAAAATCTTTTTTTCTGCGGCTGATTTCAATTTCCGCACCGTTGCTCATCATTACAACACCGCCTTCTCCGCGCTGGTATTCATTTACATGCCGCAGGTTAATAAGATAGGTTCTGTGCACCCTTAAAAAACTGGAACCCTCCAGTAACTTTTCATACTCAAGCAAAGGTTTTGAAACGATAAAAGGCTTTTTATTACTCAGGTGGATAATGGTATAATTTTTCTCCGCTTCACAAACTACAATGTCTTCCAGCTTCAGCACTAAAAATCCTTTAAGCGTTGGTATACACAATTTCATTTCAAGAGGCGAAACTTCCATATAAACAAGGTTTTTTTTCAGCTACCAAATATTTGTAATAATCGCCACATACATGATACCGGAAAGGGGTGAATTATAAAAAAAATACAATATAAAAATACCGCCCGTTTTATAAAACCCGCCGCTTATTCCTGCAGCAATACCGTTTAGTAGTTCTCAATAAATCTAGCTTTTTTACGGTTGTAGATTTGCGTTGAAAACAAAATACGCAGGAAATTAATTATTTGATTCAAAAAAAAAACTTATCATGAACAAAAAAAGACAAACCATTGTAAACAGCTTAAGAAAAAAGATGCTGCTGATAACCATTGCAGCGGGTGTATGTTTTGGTTGCCACAAACCAAAACCTGATGAACAGGCGTTAAAAGATTTTAAAGTAACCAACCTGGTAGCCAATACAAGCGAGTACCATCCGGTATTGGTAGATCCAACACTGATAAATGGTTTTGGCATGGCATGGTCAGCAGGTGGTATAGCGTGGGTAAATTCTGTAGGCGGACATGTTAGTGAATTATATAACGCCGAAGGAGGCAGGTTAAGAGCCGTGAATATTCCGTCACCAAATGATACGATCGGCGGCTTTCCCTGTGGTATTGTTTTCAGTACGGGTAAGGGCTTTAACTTGTCACCAAAAAATCCGGCAGCTTTCTTATTTACTGGTTTTGACGGCGTGTTATCCGGATGGAACCCAGCTTCCAATAACAATGCGCAAAGGCTCAGAGCGCCTGCCAATGCCAGTTATACAGGGTTGGCCATCGCATCAAACGGCGGACAAAATTTTATTTATGCTGCTAATTTTGGCCAGAAAAAAATTGATGTGTGGGATACTGCGTTTAGAAAAATTAATATGGCATTTAAAGATCCTACCCTGCCAGACAATTATTCTCCTTATAATATCCAGGAAGTGGGCGGATTGCTTTTTGTGGTGTACGCAATTTTGGATACAAGAGAAAATTCACCTACAAAAGGCCGTGGTATTGCAGGTGCAGGTACCGGTATTGTAAGTGTGTTTAACCCGGATGGATCTTTTAAAGCAAGATTTGCTGCACACGGTTCATTAAATCTGCCATGGGGTGTAACAATGGCGCAGGCAAGTTTTCTTGAAGACCAGGATATGAACAACGGTGGCGGACATGGTGGTTATGAAAGCAGCATTGAGCATACTGCCAGCTACGGAAATCACGATCCAAAAGATCCTGTAATACTTATTGGCAATTTTGGCGATGGCCGTATTAACGTATACACACAGGACGGTCAATATCTCGGCCAGTTGCAATCACATAAAAACCCAATAACAATAGACGGTCTGTGGGCGCTTTCATTTCCTCCTGCAAGTGCTAATATAGATGCGGGAAGATTGTATTTCACTGCTGGTCCCGACAATGAAAATGATGGCGTTTTTGGATACCTGAAAAAGCAATAATGATTCATCATATAAACAAAGAGTAATCTCAACAAGAAGCCCGGTAAACAAAATTTTACCGGGCTTCTTGTTTTATCCGGGCAATATTTCATTCTAAAAGGAACAATCGCATGCCGTTTATATGGCACTGGCGGATTTTTCATATTTATTCATAATAGGATAGATTTTTAGAAAAGGATTACCGGCTGCAACATACGCAGGTCAGCCTGGTATATTGAGTTCAATGTTTACCAGCGTTCCTTTTCCCGGTTCAGCATGAATGCCCAGTTGGCCCTTGAGGTAATTTACACGGCTGCGCACATTTTCAAGCCCCGCGCCTTTACTATTTTCTGCCAGGCTGGTATCAAAGCCTTTACCGTTATCTTCCACTACTACATTTAAACGGTTGCCTTCGCGTATCAGTTGCACAAAAGATGTTGTTGCGGCCGCATGCTTCATGGTATTGTTCAGCAATTCCTGTACTATACGGTAAATAATTATTTCAACGGAATTTTCCAGGCGTGTTTCCATACCAAGCGACTGGTATTTTACAGTGAGCAGTTTTGTGGTATTGATGCTGCTACAGTATTCCTTTAATGCTTCGTCCAGCCCAAATTTTGTCAGCATTTCCGGCATCATATTATGTGCCACACGGCGAAGCTCTTTGATGGACGTATCTATCATATCCAGTGACCGTTCAAAAACGGCCATATTATCCGGGGTTATAATTAAATTGTCTTTCATATTGATCAG
>JBDSOC010000314.1:0-25095 GCA_039915085.1 Chitinophagaceae bacterium | reverse complement strand
GTTCCTTTCTGGGAATGATGCTCCGCAATCGCTTCATCAATAATACCCGTTGGTCTTTCCAGTTTGCCGCTTACCAGGCCGTAGTATATTTTATTTGTACTTCTGTCTTCAAACTGCTGTGACAGGTATTTATGGGTGGTTTCATTTTTAGCAAAGACAATTACGCCACTGGTGTCCCTGTCTAAACGATGCACGGTAAAAATGCCACCCAATTTTTCAATCAGGTGATCTTTCAATGAAGGCTGAGATTGTGTTCTGTCAGGAATAGACAACATTCCCGAAGGCTTATTTAAAACAATAAAATCATCATTTTCAAAAATTGTAATACTGTTTATGCCCTTGAAAATAATGCGGTCTGATCCTTTCTGTTCTGCATCCTGATCCATAATTATTTCTTTGCAATGTTTTTAACCTTCACTATTTCTTCTTTTTTTACTTTGTCTGTTTTTGTTTGCGGGTTAAAGTGGCGCAATATGCGTACTTCCTTTTCAGTGAGAAGACGCCATTTACCTCTTTGCACATTTTTCTTGGTTAATCCCGCATAGGTAACGCGGTCAAGGTTGCGTACATCATATCCCAACTTTTCAAAAATACGGCGCACAATCCGGTTACGGCCACTGTGTATTTCAATGCCAATAATTGTTTTGTCTTTTGGATCGGTATAACCCAAAGCATCTGGTTGTATAAAGCCATCTTCCAGTTCTATACCATGCAGCAGCGTATCAAAATCTGCTTTGGTTAGTTGCTTGTCAAGCCTTACTTCATAAATTTTCTTTATTAAATTACTTGGGTGGGAAAGTATTTGCGCCAAATCGCCATCGTTGGTTATCAGCAACACACCGGATGTGTTGCGGTCAAGCCGCCCAACCGGGTAAACCCTTTCATCTGTAGCACGTTTAATTAAATCCAATACTGTTTTTCTTCCTTCGGGATCGTCAAGCGTGGTGATATAATCTTTGGGTTTGTTCAGTAATATGTAAACAAGATTTTTTGAGGGAACTATCTTTTTGCCTTTAATAGAAATGTTATCTTTTTGAGAGACTTTCGTACCTGGCTCCGTAACCACTATATCATTCACTTTTACTTCCCCCTTGCGTATTAAGTCTGCCGCATCGCGTCTTGAACAAATACCGCTGTGTGCAACATACTTGTTGAGCGGCATGAGATCAGAGTTTTTAGCTTTTGCACCAGCTTCTTTAGTTACCGTGGGGGTGGCGTTTTGCGGGCGGTTGCCTGATGCATTCAACGCCGGCTTACCCTCATTGAGCTGTTGCAGTTTTTTTTCTTCAAGGCTGCCGGGTTTTGGTACCCGGATTTTCTTTCCGCTTTCCGGTTTTATTGCAGCGGGTTCCTGTGCCACTGGTATAACAGATTTGATATGCTTATTAGCAGGAAGTTTTTTTATATCGCCTTTTTTGAAGCGAACTGCTTTTTCAGCTTCAGGCTCAGGGCTTTGCACGCCTGACTTTTTTAGCCGTTTTTCTTCAAACCGTTTTTCAATGGCTACGGCTCTTTCTTTTTTAGCTGATCTTTTTTCCTGTTTGAATTCTTCTTTTTTTGCAGCGTTGCTTTTGTAGGTAATAAACTTCTGGAACTGCTGATTTTTACTCATGGTAGACAATTTGCTGTTTTACAACAGTAATGGTGAACTGCGAAGATATGAAAAGAGCCCCGCTTTAGCAGGGCCCTTTTTCTATTCACCAATCAACGCACTATTTTGAAAAATCTCTTCTGTGGTGCTGTTCTTTTACCTGTTGTAACTGCTGCAGCTGATCCGCTGTTAAAATGGTTTTTAACTGATCTTTTTGTTGAAGAACCAGGGTTTTTATTTGTTCATGTTTCTGCTCCTTGTTCAACGTGTTGTCTGCATGTATTGATTTTATTTTAGCAACCATATCAGTACGGACGGTTTTTAACTTGCCGGCCTGTTCATCTGTAAGTCCGAGTTTAATTTTCATTTTCTCTGCCCTGGCAACTGCATTTGCTTTCGCCATTTGCATTCTATCCTGTTTCATTTTAGCCAGCTTATCTTTTTGTTCCGTAGTAAGCAATGCCTGCATTTGTGCGCGGTGGTCAGCATGTAAAGCCTTCATCTGCGATTTGAATTCTTTTACTGTGATTTCATCATGTTTTTTCAGTTCTGTCATTTTTTTATGATAATCACTGTTGATGTTTTTTAATTGCTCTTTTTGCTGATCAGAAAAGTTCAGATTTTTTGCCATCCTGTCACGGCCATGGCCACGGTGCCTGAATTGCTGATGGTGTTGCTGATCCTGCTTCATTAATTTATCAGGCTGTTGTGCATTTACTGAGATGGCAGCTATAACCATTACCGCCAGGCTTACTATTCTTTTTTTCATGATTTTGTAAATTTTTAGTACAGTATAACAGACACGATACTGTACCCGAAGTTTAATAACACCCGTTTCTTTTAACCAAGTGGTAAAATGGAAGGATTAGCGGGGGAATGCGGTAAAAATATGGGGATATGAAAATGTTAAAAAGAGTTAAGAATGTAGAATTCAGCGTTGTAAGTTGGTTTGTAGTAGCGACTCTTTATTTTTAACTTTAATATTTAAATCTCAACTATTAGTTCTTATTCGCCAATTGCCCGCAGGCAGCATCAATGTCTTTGCCACGGCTAACACGCAGTCTTGCATTGACACGGTTTTTTGAAAGATGGTTCATGAACTTTTCTACTACCTCAGGTTCTGGCTTTCTGTAGGTAGCCATGTCAATGGGATTGTATTCTATAATATTTACAAGATCGGCGGGTACCTGGCGGTAAATTTTTATCAGTTCATCGGCATCTTTTATAGAGTCATTAAAATCTTTAAAGAGAATGTATTCAAAAGTGATTTCGTTGCCGGTTTGCTTATAAAAATAATTCAGCGCTTCTATTAATGATTTAATATCATTGGTATCATTAACAGGCATAATTTCATGGCGCTTGGTGTCATTGGCTGCGTGTAAAGACAGCGCCAGTTTAAACTTCACTTTATCATCGCCTAGTTGCCTGATCATTTTTGCAACACCAGCAGTAGACACTGTAATGCGCCGCGGGCTCATTCCCAATCCATCGGGCGAAGTAATTTTTTCAATGGCCTTCAATACATTCTTATAATTAAGCAGGGGTTCACCCATGCCCATAAAAACAATATTGCTCAATTTTTTATTGTAAACTTTTTCGCATTGCTGGTTAATGAGCACTACTTCATCATAAATCTCATCAAAGTCAAGGTTGCGCATGCGTTTCATATAACCCGTTGCGCAAAATTTGCAGCTTAATGAACAGCCAATTTGTGAAGAAACACAGGCTGTTTTACGGTCATCTGTTGGTATTAAAACACCTTCTACCAGGTGGCCGTCAACTGTTTTAAAACGGCTTTTAACAGTGCCGTCTTCAGAATACTGGGTAGCATCTGTATGCAGTGCGGGCAGACTAAAATGATCATTTAATTTAAGCCTCAATTCTTTGCTCAGGTTTGTCATTGCTTCAAAGCTATGCGCCTGTTTCAACCATAACCATTCATACACCTGTTTGGCCCTGAATTTTTTTTCACCCAGGGTTTCAAAATATTGTTCCAGCTCACTCAGTCCCAGGTGCCGTATGTTCTTCTTTGCTGTTTCCGACATGCGGCAAAGATAGCATTAATTGAAGCTTATATTTGTGAGGATAATGTGGTGAATGTGGTAATGTGAATGTGCCAATGTGATCAATGTGGCAATGTGAAAATGGTGGGAAATGTGATAGAGTGGATGGCAGGCAGTATCAATTAATTGATGGGTGTACAACAGCCTGAAAGGCCTTAATATTGATAGCTCCGGGTGAAACCCGGGGATCAAAAATGAATGTTTTCTGCAACCCTGAAGGGGTTGAACATTTGGGCTAAAATAAATGATATTGTAAATAGTTTAGTCGCCGCCCAAAACTTTACAGCACAGGAGTGCGACGTCCGTCCGAACGGAATCATCCGGGCGGGCAAGAAAGTTTAATACTTATTCAAATGTTTGGTTCATGAAAACAGCTTTTATAATAGATGCAGTAAGAACACCTGTCGGGAAATATGGCGGGGCGTTAAGCAGCATTCGCCCGGATGATTTACTGGCGCATGTACTGAAGTCTTTGGTGCAGCGCAATCCGGGTATTGACGTACGTGCTATTGAAGACGTAATTGCAGGCGATGCCAACCAGGCGGGTGAGGATAATCGTGATGTGGCAAGAATGGCGGCCTTACTTGCCGGATTGCCTGTTACTGTTGCAGGCAATACGGTAAACCGGTTGTGCGCAAGCGGACTGCAGGCTATCATGGATGCCGCGCGTGCTATTATGTGCAATGAAGGTGAATTGTATATGGCGGCCGGTGTAGAGAGTATGACAAGAGCGCCCTTTGTAATGGCCAAACAAGGAGGCGCCTGGAACCGCAGTACTGAAATGTTTGATACTACTATCGGCTGGCGTTTTACCAATAAAAAATTAGCTGCCATGTATTATCCTTATAATATGGGAGAGACTGCAGAGAATGTGGCAAAACAATGGAAGATAAGCAGGCAATTACAGGATGAATTTGCGTTGGCCAGCCAGGAAAAATATTTTGCGGCATTGGAAAAAGATCAATGGTCCGCTGAAATAGCCGGGGTAGAGATCTTTGGCGGAAAAGATGAAAAGATCTTGTTTTCTGCAGATGAACATCCGCGCAGGACTTCCATGGATAAGCTGGCTGCGCTAAAACCGGCGTTTGATAAAGATGGAACAGTAACCGCCGGCAATGCGAGTGGTATTAATGATGGCGCTGCTGCTGTTTTGCTGGCTTCGGATGAAGCTGTAAAAAAATACCGGTTACAACCGATGGTAAAAATTATTTCAATGGCTGTTGCAGGTGTTGATCCTTCAATTATGGGTATTGGCCCGGTGACAGCTACGCGCAAGGCATTGCAGCGGGCGGGGCTTACCGTTGCAGATTTGGATCTGGTTGAACTGAATGAGGCATTTGCTTCTCAATCCATTGCCTGTATTAAAGACCTGGGGCTGGATGAATCTAAAGTAAATGTAAATGGCGGGGCTATAGCAATTGGTCATCCGCTGGGCTGCAGCGGGGTGCGTATATCAACCACTTTATTGCATGAAATGAAAAGGCGCAATGCAAAATACGGACTGGCAACCATGTGTGTAGGTGTAGGACAGGGAGCTGCTGTGATCTATGAAAATGTCTATTGACTCTTGGGTAAACTTATTTTTTATTTGATTGATAAATGCAGAATTTTTTTAACTACACAGGCACAGTAGAAACCGCATAGATTTATAAATCTGTTTGTTGAAAGAAGCATGTTAGTTATTAATCATCATCCCTGATCTAAGTCTTCATTTTAGGGAGACAGGGGGTTAAATTTTTTTTTATGTGGCAGGACGCAGGATTTTTAACGGGTAAGCCTGATGTTAAATCAGCAATGAAACAACTGGCGCATTATATTGAAACCATCCCGGGCAAATACAATTCTTTTAGCGAAGAAAATTTATTGCAGGCTGATCCCGGCAAATGGAGCCGCAAACAAATTTTAGGTCACCTGGTTGATTCAGCTATTAACAACCTGAAACGGTTTACCGATATACAATTTTCGGCGCAGCCTTATATTGTTCAAGCTTATCAGCAAAATGAACTGGTAACCATAAATAATTACCAGCATTTACCATTGGCGCATTTATTACAACTCTGGCAATCGCTGAACCGGCAAATCATTTTTATTACAGAAAATATTCCGGCAGAAAAAATGCATTACGCTGTTAATCCCCAATATAATGATAATGAAGTAAAAACACTGGCCTGGCTGATTTGTGATTATGTTGCTCATATAGAACATCACTGGAAACAGGTCTTTTAAATATTTTTTTACGGACCGGTGGTTTTGTATCTTTCAATAAAAGCGTCAGTTATGAAAAGAGTCCTTCACCTGTGTATAGCTTTCCTGGCAATCAGTGCTGGTACTTTTGCACAAGACAGCACATATAAAGAATTGGCAGGCAAATATAAATTTCCTGCCGGCACCGTAATAGAAGAAGCAATAGTAACCGTGGAAAATGGTATAGTAAACATGAGTTCTGCCCAGGGTGTTTCTGTACTGGAAAGAATTAAAGGAGATACATTTAATGTAGTAAGCTTTAACGGTATCGCCGTATTTAAAAGAGGAGAGGATAAAAAAATAGCCGGGGTGCATGTAGATGCAAGTGGCTATGTAATGGATGGCCAAAAAGAAATAATTCAGGTTGCCGATCATTTGGTTGGAGGCACCAAAAAAGCACCAGTAAAAGCTGAAAAATATATTTATAATTGAAAATGAAAGCTGCCGAAAATGCCAAAGGTGCTGGTTGAATTATTATACAGTGGTGGTGGCATTCCGGCTGGCGTTGTAAGTTCAGGTGCAAAACGCCAAACCAGGTCAATCCTGAAGCACCTGAATATATTATCTATCCCTGTACCGGCTTCTATATATGGGTGCCCTTTAAGTGTGCGGAGGCGGTAATTACCGTATTCAACGCGGTTTAATTTTCTGTTCGGTTCGGTCAGGTTTCCCCAAACAGCTTTTACATTCCAAAACTGACGCATATTTGTTTTGCGCATAAAAGGCAGCAGGTTGATTAACTTTTTTTCAAAATCGTGCTCCACATTAAAACCGGCGTAAGAATCACTGTAAAATTCAAACCGGTTCATGAGATTAAATCCGTTTTTACTGTAATAATAAATCTCATTACCAGGGTGCAGTTCTAATAACATAAATGGAAGGGCTTCACTAAAAATTTTTCCCGCGTAGGCCTGGTAGTTTACAGAACCCCATCCATGCAAACGGAACTTTTGTGAAATCATTCCATGCAGTTTTTTAAAATTATCCTGTCCGCCCATCAGGCCTTTTATACCCTGTGAATAGCGCAATTCAAAAACCGGGTTGGTACCATGTATTTTAAAATCTTTGCGATGGGTCTCAATCTTTTTTTCTCCGGGAGCGTACCTGAGCTTAACACCTATTTCACCAGCTGTAATATCTTTTCCTGATAAAAAAAGTGAGTCTTTATGTGGTAGTGGTGCAAAGGTTTCATAGCTGGTACGCAGCAGAAAAGGCTGAACAGAAAATGCACTGGGCCATTCTTTTGTTGCTGTAAATTTTATTTCATTGACCAGCATAAATTTTTGCCTGATACCGGGCCTGCGTATTAGCTGGCTGAACATATTATCGGTGGTTATATCTTCATCATTGTACCTCGCTCTTCCATTATCAAGATCTTCTGTATAGGATGCATGTACGGAATACCTGCCTTTGCCAGGAAATTTATATTTCACTTCTGCTTTTCCTTTGAAAGCATGATCCCCAAAGCCATAGGCAATATAACCATGCAGCAATAATTGGTTATTAAATTTTTCAGTAGTGGCCACATCAAACCTTACACGCATTTTTTCAAGCTGGTTGCGGCTCACCCATTTGTACCAGGGCCCAATTTCAATTTTGCCCAGTTTTTTTCTTCCATCTGCAATAAACTCCAGCGTATTGGTATATTTTTTAAACAGCGGAATTGACGTGAGTGTGTCAATCATCTTGTATACTTTCTGTTCGTTAACACTCAATGGTTCAGGCCGGTTCTTTTGCCAGTAAGCATTGCCGTGTAACCTGGCGCTGTCATTAATATTTACCTGTTCTTTTTCTTTGTTATTTTCAAGGGCTTTTGTTATAAATGGCTGGTTAACCTGCACATTGTTGTACATACTTGTTTTGCGCGCAATAATTGAAAGTTTATTTTTTTTCATGGGCGACATGTCTGCCACAAATTTATCTTTTGAAAAAACCCATGTACTGTCCGCCTGTTGTGCAAACTCCTGCACAATACTTAGTTTGTTTACATAATTGATATTGGCGCTGGGAGAGATAGCCAGGTTTATTTTTTTTACCGCCCATGTAGTGTTATGTACCCAGCAATCTCCATAAAAAGTATTTTCTCCTTCACGTTTTGGATAAAAGAAAAGATGAAAATACCGTTGCCCGGAAATGTATTGGGTATCTGCGCCGCGGTAATTATAGTAATTCTGGCCCTGGCTGCTTAAGGGACTAACAAATTCTTTTCCGAACAGCAGCATAAAATTTTCGTACGAGTTAATGCGCTGATTAATGCCGCCAATGAACTGCAAAACAGTTTCATTTTTTATACCGGTAGTTTGCACCGCTTTTATTTCTTCTTTCGCCCGGTAAGGGTTGGAACTATAATAAAAATCTGATAGCGCTTCGGAAATAAAAACAGGAAGAAAGGGCCGGGTTTCCGACACGCTGTCTATGTTATTAAGAATAAAACCAAATGGCTTTAATAATTTATACTGGTTAAAACCATCACGGTTAATGTTGTTGATATCAAACTCCAGCTTATTGTACAGTTCGAAACTATAGGAATCAAATTTGTACGGATTATTAGCCGGCTTGTTTTTTACAATCCTTTTCCACCATAACAATCCTTTGTTATAGGTATGAGAAACAATTACACTGTCCGCTTCTTTGCCCTGGTATAAAAAAAGAGAAAGCGCCGCAGTGTCTTTGCCTGGATGAATGAGAATGGAAAGATTTGTAAAACCAACATAGGTTATTAAAAGTGTATCCTTTTTTATATTGCTGAAAGGGATGCGAAAATTGCCCAGGCTATCAGTAAGTGTGCCCCTTCCTGATGTTTTCCAAACAACGCTGGCAAAAGGTATTTTTTCCAGCGTGAACTGGTTGCTGACAGTTCCATGTATAAATTTTTCCTGTGCACGCAGCGCGGGGTTTATGGAAAAAAGGATGGTAACAGCAAAGCATGCCTGCAATATTTTTTTTGCAGGTGCAGTAATAAGACAGGTGTATGATTTTGCAGCAATTAGCATCCTTTTGCTTATCGGTTAGGCTATACCGGATATTGGCTTAAGTCGGTTTTGGATGGGGAGTGGGATGCTTAAAGATAGGCATTAAAATTCCATTAAAAGAAGGGATTGCCCGGATTTTTTATAAGGCAATTCATGTACAAATTTGCCTTTTGGCCGGAATAATTACGGCTGGAATGCTTGCTGGATATAACATTCCGGGGTTTAGAAAATAAATGCCGGAAGATGGGTTTGCTGTATATTTTCCTGATTACCTGTTTGCAGGTTTTTGATGGTGCAGGTGTCTTGTGCCAGCTCTTTACTACCTATAATAACTGCGTATAAAATATTTTTCTTTTCAGCGTATTTGAATTGTTTATCAAATTTGGCCAATTCAGGATATAGTTCACAGCTGATGCCTTTACCACGCAACTGCTGCATTAATGTAAACGCTTTTTTACTTTCGTCTTCACCCAGGTTAAAAAATAATACCCGGGTGCCGGTTTGCACGGCAGCAGGAAATAATTGCAGTTCCTCCATTACGTCATAAATTCTATCAACCCCAAAAGAGATACCTACGCCTGGTACATTGGGTACGCCAAATGTGCCGGTTAAATCATCATAACGGCCACCACCACCTATAGAACCCATTTGTACGTTGCAGGCTTTCACTTCAAAGATAATACCGGTGTAATAGTTCAGGCCCCTTGCTAAAGTGAAATCAATGGCAAGTGGTAACTGTTGCGCAGCGAGTGGGGGATAGCTGGTAAGGAATTCAACTTCTTCAATTCCTTTTTTCCCGGTATCAGTATTGCCAAGTAATTCTTTTATTTGATCCAGTTTGTTTTTATTGTCACCAGTTATTTTCAAATATTTTTCAACGATATGGATCTGGGCATCTGAAAGTCCGCGTTGGGTTAATTCTTCTTTTACTTTTTCAATACCAATCTTATCTAATTTATCAATAGCAATGGTAATATTTGTCAGCTGATTGGAACCACCGCATATTTCTGCCAGTGCCGCAAGAATCTTACGGTTATTGATTTTTATTTCAACATCGACCCCCAGCGTTTTAAAAACCGTTGCATAGATACTTGCCAGCTCTGCTTCATTTACCAATGAAGTACTTCCCACTACGTCAGCGTCACATTGATAGAATTCCCGGTATCTTCCTTTTTGAGGTCTGTCAGCTCTCCAGACGGGTTGCATCTGGTAGCGTTTAAAAGGCATTGTTAATTGTCCATAATTCATGGCTACGTACCGTGCAAAGGGAATGGTGAGATCATATCGCAGGGCACGTTCGGTTAAAGCTGAATCATTTTTTCCTGTAAGTACATTCTCAAAAGCAATTTTAGCTTTATCCGTATTCTTCGGGTCACTCAATCCATTGTTAAGAATTTTAAAAATCAGTTTGTCTCCTTCATCACCATACTTACCCATCAATGTTTCCATGTTTTCCATTGCGGGTGTTTCCAATGGCTGAAACCCATACAGTTCAAATACCGTTCTTATTGTATTGAAAATATAATTGCGTTTACGAACTGTTTCCGGTCCAAAATCTCTTGTTCCCTGCGGTATGGATGCATTTACTTTTGCCATTCAACAATTCGTATTAGTCAGTTGATTTATTTTTAGCTGTCGCTTTTTCGATTATTTTATCACAAGCCGCATCAATCATATCATATACTGCGTGGTAGCCTGGCTCTGGTCCGTACCATGGATCAGGCACATCCATGTTTTTGCCGGGGTATAATTCATTCATCAGTAATTGCACTTTGGCAGGGTTATATTTATTTTTTGCTATCCATTTCATTTCATCTGTCACTTCTTCTGCCATGGCGTAAATGATATCAAAATTTTCGAAATCAGCCACGGTAAATTGTCTTGCACGCTGCCGGCTAATATCTATACCATGCTGCAACGCCACCTTTTGCGATAAGCGGTGTGGTGCCTCTCCAATATGAAAGCCATTGGTGCCGGCGCTTTCCACGATCCACTTCAAACTTGCTTTCCCTGCTTTATCCTGTAAAATTCCTTCTGCCAGCGGGCTTCTGCAAATGTTGCCCAGGCATACCATCAAAATCTTCATGGCGGCAAAGGTAAGGAAGGGATATGGGGATTTCTGATTTTGAAAGGTCCGATGTGGAGAATGAGGAATATGAAAATTTGAGGAATGTGAAAATGAAGACCTTTTGCCTGGCATCCATGCCCATATTTTTCCGGCACGCTGTTAATTACCAGGTTGATCACATTTGTTACATTTCCACATTTTCTTCTATATATTTATTAAATGAAAGCCATATTATTATTATCACTGCAAATAGCAATTGCGCACCTATTATTTTCACAACAGGATACCTTACCGGCCCGTGTATATAATCTCGCCAAATTTACAACTGCAAAAGATTCCAGCCGTGATCGTATACAGGTGATGGATGGCAGCACCAGCGTATTGGCCAACCTGGAAGTGCACCTCACCACACTTGAACCAGGTAAAGCGGCACATCCGCCACATACACATACTAACCAGGAAGAATTGATCATTGTAAAAGAAGGCCTGCTTAAAGTTACCATTAAAGGAAAAACAAAATTGTTATCAGCAGGCGGACTTGCCTATTCATTTCCGGGTGATGAACACGGTGCAGTAAATGCAGGTAAAACAAAAACATCTTACTACATCGTAAAATACACTACCCATAATGCTGTTAATACCGGAAGAGGGGAAAGTGCCGGTGGTTCAATATTAATGGACTGGAATGAACCGAAGGTTGAAAAAACAGACAGGGGTGAAAGACGGCAATTCTTTAATCAGCCTACTGCCTTGTTTGAAAAATTTGATATGCACGTGACTACACTTAATAAAGGAAATGTAAGTCACTTGCCGCATTCTCACCGGCAGGAAGAAATTATACTGGTTAAAAGCGGTAACATCTCCATGCAGATAGGCGGCAAACATTATTCAGCAACTGCGGGCGATATTGTATTTCTGCCAACAGGCGTATTGCATGCGCTGGAAAATACCGGCAACGGGCCTGCTACTTACTTCGCTTTTCAGTGGCAGTAATTTCGCTGCACGGTACAATAAATATATTTCAGTACCGGCTATCTTAAAAACTGATTTAATTATAGCACTATTTTAATTTTTTATGGATTATTAGTGTAACTTAATTTACTCTTTCTATTAAAACAGGAAACGTTTCACTGCATTAACGATTATCTGTAACTGCATTAATATTTAGCTGCCCAATATGAAAAGCATCTGTGCATTTTTACTTTTAACGGTTTTTTTGAAGATTGATGCCCAGCAGCCATTAACAGACTCAGCCTTTTATGCACTGTCTGTTAATAATGCAACGATCAGTTATAAAAAGCAAGTGCAGGAAAATCTTCATATTTATAATGGCATTGAATACCTCCGCACCGGGCATGGCGTAAAAGGCACCCCATTTTTTGCGTCCGACAGCCTGCAGAACGGAGGCATTTTTTATGATGGAAGATTGTATGAGAATATACCCCTTTATTATGACCTGGTAACGGATGACGTTGTTATCAATAATTACGCACAGAACAACCAGATTAAACTGGTTCCTGAAAAAGTAAATTACTTTTATATTTTACAGCATCTTTTTATACGCATTACTGCTGATTCATTATTGCCTTCATTTATTACTACCGGGTTTTACGAAAAATTATACGATGGTAAACTATCTGTATTTGCGCGGCACCAGAAAATTCCGCGGCTTTCTATCAATGCATCAGATAACGATGCAAGATATGCCGCATACAATTACTATTTTGTATTACTGAAAAATACATTTTACCGTACTGATAATAAAAGTGATTTTTTGTCGGTAATGGATGATAAAAAAGATGCAATCAGGAAATACATAAAGGATAATAAAATTAATTTTAACAAGAACCGCGAAGCATCAATGGTTAAGATAGCGGAGTATTATTCTCAATTAAAAAACTGAAATGCGTTATTGCTGCCTGAGGTTTTCTTGTTGCCTGCTTTTCTTTTGTTCTTTTTCCCTTATAAAAGGCCAGGATACTGCACGTATAACTGCAAGTTTTGAAGAAAGTTCTTTTCCGGAATTTGTACGTATTATTGAAGCTACATCATTATACCATTTCTATTATGATCCAAAGGAAACAGACAGTCTTTCTGTTTCAATAAAAGCAAATCATAGTAAACTTTCCGGCATATTGGATCAGCTTTTTCAAAAAACCCTTTTCCATTATGCTATTGATGGCAGCAACCGTGTTTTTATCACAAAAAAATTCTCCATCAGTACTTTATTGCCATCAGATTTTTTTAATTCCAAAAAAACCGGTAGCATCACACAGGATAAGAAGGACTTATTAAGTGATGAACCACCCAGGGAGAAATTAAAAGCTGCGGCAGAAAATAAACTGTTTGAGATAGGTATTAAAGGTGGTAAAGACAATAAACCCAATGCATCTTTAGCTGGCTACGTAAAAGATATTAAAACAGGAGAAGGAATAGTAGGCGCTTCTGTTTACCTTGACACACCTTCTATAGGTGTCAATACCGATCAATTTGGTTATTATTCGCTTACACTCACAAAAGGACGTCATACACTTACTATAAGCAGCGTGGGTATGAAGGATGCGAAGCGCCAGATTTTAGTGCATGCAGACGGAAAGCTTGATATTGAATTACAGGAATATATCGGCACACTGAAAACAGTTATTGTTTCTGCCGAAAAGCGCTCCAATACAAGAAGCCTGCAGATGGGTGTAAGCAAATTAAATATAAAACTTATTAAGCAGGTGCCCGTAGTTTTTGGAGAGGCAGATATACTGAAAGTGGTACTTGCCTTACCAGGCGTTACATCTACCGGTGAAGCAAGCAATGGTTTTAATGTACGCGGTGGTGCTACTGATCAAAATCTGATACTTTTTAATGACGCTACTATCTATAACCCCAGTCATTTATTCGGCTTTTTTTCTGCCTTTAATCCTGATGTGGTAAAAGGAATTGAATTGTACAAAAGCGCCATACCGGAGAAATATGGCGGAAGACTTTCATCTGTACTGGATGTGTCTTTACAGGATGGAAACAAAAAAGAGTGGACGGGGTCGGCAGGCATCGGGCCATTGACAGGTAAGTTTACTATACAGGGGCCCATAAAAAAGGATAAAACATCTGTTATAGCAGGTGTACGTACTACTTACTCCAACTGGTTGTTAAATACTGTTCCTTCAGATGCTTATAAAAATAGCCGGGCTAATTTTAATGATGCTAATATCCGTATCAGTCATTTTATAAACGAAAAAAATACATTGTACCTCACGGGTTATATCAGTAATGACAAGTTTAACCTGAATAATGATACTACCTATAAATACGGTAATAAAAACGCCAATTTAAAATGGAAACATATTTTCAATAACACATCCAATGTGGTTTTTACAGCCGGTATAGATCATTACCAGTATGGTATATCAAGTGATGGAAATAAAGTAAATGCATTTAAACTGGGCTTTGATATTAACCAGGATTATTTCAGGGCGGACTTCAGCTATTCTCCCAATTACAGGCATGTAATCAGCTATGGTTTTAACAGTATTTTTTATAAGCTTCACCCGGGTTCGTTTACGCCGGCAGATCAGCAATCGCTGGTTGCGCCAAACATATTACCTGCAGAACAGGCACTGGAAAGCGCGGTATACCTGGGAGATCAGTTCAATGTAACACCTGAATTCTCTGTTAATGCGGGTGTACGGTACGTTATGTTTAACTATTTTGGACCGCACGATGTAAATAATTACGTTGAGGGATTACCGCGGGATACGGGGACTGTTGTAAGCACCAGCAGCTATACTGCCGGTAAGATCATTAAGACATACCAGGCGCCTGAAATAAGGGTCGCATTTCGTTATGCCTTATCAGACAGTACTTCTATTAAACTAAGTTTTAATACCCTGCAACAGTACATTCATTCGCTTTCAAATACCGTAAACGTATCTCCTACGGATATTTGGAAACTCAGTGATCCCCATATAAAACCACAGCAGGGTAACCAGGTTTCTCTTGGCTTATACAAAAATTTTAAATCCAATACCATTGAAACTTCCATTGAGATATATTATAAACAAACCAAAAACTTCCTGGATTATAAAAGCGGTGCCCAATTATTACTAAACAGCCATATTGAAACAGATGTTCTTAGTACAAGAGGGAAAGCATATGGCGTTGAATTACTGATAAAGAAAAACAGCGGTAAGATAAATGGCTGGTTGAGTTATTCTTTTTCAAGAACATTTTTGCAGGTGAATGATCCGCTTGCCGGTCAAACAATTAATAAAGGGAATTATTATCCTGCCAGTTTTGATAAACCGCATAATGTAAATTTTATTGGCAATTACCGGTTTTCTCACCGTTATAGTATCTCAATGAATGTTATTTACAGCACGGGAAGGCCGATTACTTTACCTATAGGCATATTTAATTTGGGCGGATCAAATTCTCTGCTTTATTCAGACAGGAACCAGTACAGGGTACCCGATTATTTCCGTACTGATCTGTCTGTTAATATTGATGGCAATCATAAAGTAAAACAGCGGTTTCACAATTCCTGGTCATTCGGAGTGTATAATTTAACAGCCAGGCAAAATGCCTATTCGGTTTATTTTGTTCAGGAGAATGGTAAAATAAAGGGATACCAGTTATCTATTTTTGGAACAGCCATACCTTTTGTCACGTATAATATTAAATTTTAGCAATTGGCCATGAGGAAGTTTGAACGGATACATATAGTATACGCATTGTTGTTTTTTATGTTTACGCAGTGTAAAAAGCCTTTTGAACCTGCAGTGCTTACAAGGGACGATAATTACCTGGTAGTGGATGGTTTTATTAATACAAGCCCGGGTGGAATAACCACCATCATACTGTCGCGTACAAAAAATTTAACCGATACAGTAGTGAATATACCCGAACACGGCGCAAAAGCAGTTGTACAGAACGCAGCTGGTATCAGTTACCCATTGCAGGAAACGGGTACAAATGGTAATTATATAAGCAATCCAATAACGCTTGATAATAATGGGCAATACAAAATTGTGATTACTACTGCTGACAATAATCAATACCAGTCGGATCTTGTTACCGCCAAAAAAACACCTGCTATTGACAGCGTTGCATGGCGGCAGGGTGGTAAAGGCGTTAATTTGTATGTTAACACACATGATCCTGCAAATAATACAAGATATTACCGCTGGGAATACATACAGACATGGGAATATCATTCTCAACTGGAAACCATTTGGGGAGTTGCTAATGGGCTGGCTTATCTAAGAACGCCGGCAGAGCAGGTGCATATTTGCTATAACACAACAATGTCATCGGATATTTTAACAGGCACTTCAGCGGCACTTAGCCAGGATGTAATCAGTGACGGTTTACTGGGCACCATTTTACAAAATGATTCCACGCTTCAATACCGTTCAAGTTTTTTAGTAAGACAATATGCATTAACACCGGCGGCTTATTTTTACTGGCAGATTATTCAAAAAAATTCAGCACAACTGGGTACCTTGTTTGATTTGCAGCCATCGCAGCTGGAAGGCAATATTCATTCTCTTACCAACGCCAACGAACCGGTTGTAGGATATATGAGTGCTACAACGCTGCAGGAAAAAAGAATTGCTATCAATAACAGCGACTTGCAAAACTGGCAATCAGCTCCTGGAAGTTATAATTGTACAATAGCAGATGTTCCACAGAACCCGGCGAATTTTTTAATAGTAGATTACCCGGATACCAGTTATGCGCCCTGGTATTATGTGTCAATGGGACCACTGAAACTTGGGAAAAAAGTCTGCCTGGATTGTACACTCAGCGGGGGAGTGAATGTAAAACCGTCTTTCTGGTAAAAGCTAAATAGTGTAATGTACAAGTAATAATAATTGTGATTTTTTTAGATAATAAACGTAATAGCAAGCTATAAGGAATAATGTACAGTAATAATGGTAAATATAATTTGGTTGTAACAGTTGTAGCAATGCTGCTTTTAACAACAACCTGCAGAAAGCCATACGAGCCTGCTGTACTTATCAGTGGTGATAATTATCTTGTTGTAGATGGTTTTGTGAATACCAGCTTCAACGGCATAACCACTATTGTTTTATCACGCACGAAAAACTTAATCGATACAGTTGTAAATATTCCGGAACACAATGCTAAAATAACTGTGCAAAATGCTGCAGGTACAACATATACATTGCAGGAGCAGGGCAATGACGGCACGTATGCAAGCAATGCGCTGCAACTAAATAATAATAGTCAATACAAAATTCTGATTACCACCGCCAATGGCAGGCATTACACTTCTGACCTGGTTGCTGCCCGGCAAACACCACCTGTTGACAGTGTGAGCTGGCGGCAGGATAGCCTGGGCGTGCATGTGTATGCTAACACACATGATCCTTTTAATAGCACCAGGTATTACCGGTGGACATATGTACAAACATGGGAGTATCACGCACAGCTTGAAACCGCATGGGGTCTTGCAGGTAATGTGATATATGTACGTGATCCAACAGATCAGATATTTATTTGTTACAGAACCACGCCTTCAACAAATGTGTTATTGGGTACTTCTGCGGCACTTAGCCAGGATGTAATCAGCATGGCGCCACTTTTCAGCATTCCGGCAAATGACACCACACTTTCGCAACGTATGAGCATAATGGTAAAACAATATGCATTAACACCGGCGGCTTATTCTTACTGGCAAATCATCCAGAAAAACTCGGAACAGCTGGGAACACTTTTTGATTTGCAGCCATCGCAACTGGAAGGTAATATTCATTCTCTTGATAACAGCAATGAGCCTGTAGTAGGGTTTATGAGCGCTGGTACCATGGAAGAAAAAAGAATTTTTATAAGTGTGTTTGATTTACAAAGCTGGAGGTCGCCCCGGGGTAGTTATGATTGTACGGTATTGGATATTCCGCAAGATCCCAATAATTTTTCTAACTGGACATTCCCGGATACTGCTTATATACCCTGGTATTTTTCTGGTGGATCAATCAGAATAGCAAAAAAAGTTTGTATTGATTGCAGGATAAGTGGTGGAACTACAGTTAAACCATCTTTTTGGTAAAAAGTACTGTATAATAAAATTGAATAAAACGATCAGGTATATGTATAAACAACTAATTGCTTTTGGCATTGCTTCAATCTTCTGCCTGTCTGCAATGTCACAGGCAGCAGACCCTGATGTTTTGCAGGAAAAGTTTATTCAATACCAGCTTCATTCTTTGCAGGAAAAAATTTTTGTACACACAGATAAAACTTTTTACCTGGCGGGCGAGATAATATGGTTTAAAATATACAATGTTGATGAGTCTTTTAATAAACCTCTCGGCATAAGCAAGGTTGCTTACGTTGAGATTATAAATGAAGATCAGAAAGCTGTAATGCAGGCAAAAATTGCCATGCAGGACGGTGCAGGTGATGGTTCGCTCATTTTACCATCCTCTCTTGCTTCCGGCAATTATAAATTGAGATCTTATACCAGCCGGATGAGAAATTTTAGTGCTGATTATTATTTTGAGGAATCACTTACCATTATCAATGCATTAAAATCAACACAATCGAAAATGCCTGCACCTTCCCAGGAATATCATATCGATTTTTTCCCGGAAGGCGGCAACCTTGTAAATGGTATTGGTTCTGTAGTAGCATTTAAAATTACAGATCAGTATGGAAGCGGCGTTGATGCAGCAGGTTATATCCTGAATGATAAAAAAGATACGGTCAGCCATATCCAAACATTGCATTTTGGGATGGGAAGCTTTTCGCTGGCGCCTGAAAAGGATATGGTTTACCGGGTAGTTTTAAGAATAAACGATACGACAATTATACAAAACCTGCCGCATGCTTATGACCAGGGATATGTAATGAATCTTTCAAATGACGCGGCCCCGGATGTATTAACGGTAACAGTAACTGCCAGCAGCCAGTTAATAAATTTACCTGTTTATCTTTTTGTACATACCCGTCAGGTGGTTAAAGAGATTTTAACTGCAAAAACAAGTAACGGAAAGGCCGTTTTTAAAATAGATAAAAATAAGCTGGCCGATGGAATATCACACATTACTGTTTTTAATGCAGACCGGCAACCCGTATGCGAACGTATATATTTTAAAAGGCCTTTAAACAGGCTGGTAATTCAGGCAAAAACTGATCAGTCTGCATATACAAGCAGGAATAAAATAGATATAGCATTGCAATCAACGGATATGGCAGGCAACCCCCGGGATGCGGCCATGTCTGTAGCTGTTTTTATGATTGATTCTTTGCAATCTTTGAAATATGAAGATATACATAGCTGGTTACTGCTGCAATCTGAACTGGCGGGCAAAATAGAATCCCCGGAATATTATTTTAATGACGGCAGCACTATGGCAACACAAGCTTTAAACAATTTAATGCTTACGCAGGGCTGGCGGCGTTTTAAATGGGAAGATGTACTTACAAATAAATTACCTGCATTTGAATTTATTACAGAGAATGAAGGTCCTGTCATTAATGGCATACTCACAGATAAAAAAACAGGACTGCCTCAAAAAAACATACTAACCACACTAACAATTCCAGGAGAGAATTTTGAATTGAGGAGCACACTGAGCAGGCAGGTTGGAAACATATTTTTTAATGTTAATGACTTTTACAGTAACAATGAGATTATTATACAAACAGTTAATTCATCAGACAGCGCGGTAAAAATAAATATTACCAGCCCCTTTTCAGATAAGTTTTCTTCATCAGCTTTTTCACGTTTCACGCTCCCCGATAAATGGAAAGACCAGCTTTTATACCGCAGTATCAATACGCAGGCAGATAATGTTTTCCTGATTGATAAAAAAAGACACTCGTTCCCTGAACCAACAGTAATTGATACCAATGTGTTTTATGGTAAGGCAGACAAGCAATATTACCTGGATGATTATACCCGTTTTATTACAATGGAAGAAGTACTTAAAGAATTTGTATTGGATGTAAGAGTCAGGAAGCAGGCAGGCAGGTACCAGTTCAGGGTAGTAAATACAGCTTTTAAAAGTTTATTTGACCAGGATCCCCTGGTATTAATTGATGGCCTTCCGGTTAGCAATGCAGATAAAATAATGGCTTTCGATCCTTTAAAAATAAAAAGTATTGAGGTAGGTACTCATAAACATTACCTGGGCCCGCTGGTATGCGATGGTATTGTTAGTTTCAGAACATACCAGGGAGATTTAGGTGGATATGAATTAGATCCCAATGCAGTAGTAATTGAATACGAGGGACTGCAGCGCCAAAGAGAATTTTATTCACCCGTATATGAAAACAATGTGCAGAAAGAAAGCCGTATACCGGACCTGAGAAACCTGCTGTACTGGTCCCCTTCAATAAAAACCAATAAAGATGGAAAACAGCAATTGTCTTTTTATAGTTCTGATCTAAAAGCCAATTTTGCAATTATTGTACAGGGGCTGAACGCTGAAGGCTTATCCGGCAGCAGCGTTACCACTTTTACAGTAAACAAATAATGTACACCAGGTAACATTTATTTAAGTGCAAACGCCATATACCAGGATCAGCTTTTTTATCAAACGCAGGTATCCATAAAAATTAAGATGCTTTGGCACCAGACAAACGCAATCCGTTGGGGTCTGTTTCTATTGTTGTTTTTAAAGTTTTGCCAGTTCCTTTTATAGCTATCATTGTTATAATAGCGGAGAGAAAAAGAGAACCTGCCATAAAAATATAGGAAGAGCCAAAATCTTTATTGGGGCCGCTTAAAAAACCAACCACATAAGCACCTACAAATGATCCCAATGCACCAAAGCTGTTGATCAGGGCGATTGCTCCACCAGAAACATTCTTCGGTAAAATTTCAGTAATGATGGCAAAGAATGGTCCGTAAGGCGCATACATGGCGCCGCCCGCAATCACCAATAGTATAAAAGAAACCCAGAAATGGCTGGGGCCAACAATGTATGAACTATAAAAAGCTACTGCACCAATAATGAGGAAAGGCCAGACAAATGCTTTTCGGTTTAATAATTTATCAGAAAAATATGAGGCGCTTAACATTCCGGCGATAGCTAAAACATACGGCACAGAAGAAAGCCACCCTGTTTCTACAATATTAATACCTGGTGCGTGAAGAATAGTAGGCAACCACATTACAAAACCATATACGCCAATACTCCAAAGGGCATATTGAAGACATAGTAAAATAACTGTTTTCGATTTGAATGCCGCTGCATAATTTTTGACCGGCTTGATGCCCTGTTGTTCCTGGTGCAGGGTATCTTCCAGCGCTTGTTTTTCCGCAGCATTTAACCATGTTGCATTTTTGGGAGTATCTTCTACCAGTCTCCACCAGAAAAATGCCCAGATGATTGCTGGCAAACCCTCATAGATAAACATATAGCGCCAGCCAACAGATTTTACTAAATAACCCGATAGAATAGACATCCAGAGCATCGTTGCCGGATTGCCAAGGATCAAAAATGTATTGGCACGGGAGCGTTCTGATTTGGTGAACCACCTGCTTAAAAATATCAGCATAGCAGGCATTACGGCACTTTCTACAACACCCAGCATAAACCGGATCACAATTAAAACGCCGATATTGTTTATCATGCCTGTCGCCATTGCCAGTCCACCCCATAATATTAATGACCAGAAAATTAATTTTTTTGCACTTTTATTAGCGGCATACAATGCCCCGGGAATCTGGAAAAAGAAATAACCCAGGAAAAATAATGATCCTAATAAAGATGATACAGGGGCGGTAATGTTTAGATCTTTTGCCATGCCTCCCGCTGATGCAAATCCAAAATTGGCACGGTCCAGGTAAGCAAGACTATAGGTAATAAATGCAATGGGAATTAAGCGGTACCAACGTTGCCTGGCAATTGTATCAGCCATTGTACTTACTTTAGTTTTTTAAATAAGAATTAATTTTCACATCATTATCCGCCGGGACGGGCATTTCACATTACCACATTATTTCACCACGTTCTTTTACTCATTACTTTATCCAGTTCGGGCCGCGTCATTTTACCCAGCTCAGGATGAAGCGAAAGCCATTTAAGAAATTCAGTCTTGATTTCATCTGTCCACTGGCTGTCTATTTGCCCGGTTGAGTATTTGGCAGATTTAACCATTTCAAAACCAAATTTATCCTTTCGTATAACAAATTCTGCTGTGCTTACTACCTGTTCTGCCAGGTGAGCCGGAATAAAAAGAATCCCTTCGCGCACTGCTAATACCAGGTCCCCGGGTAATACCATTACATTGCCAATACGTATTGGCGTATTGAGGCCCATCAACACCATTTCTTCTAAAAAAGATGGATGAAAATCACGGACAAAAGCATTAAAACCTTTCATCTCCTGTATTTCGCCCAAATCTCTTGACGCACCATTAAAAACAACCCCATTACCGGATTTACTGAAAATTGAAGTGGCCAGTGTAGAGCCCATCAATGTGCCTCCGCCAATTTTGCCAAAACCATCTGCCACGTATACATCTCCTTTGGTTAGTGTTTCAATGGGCCATGAATTGGTATTGCCTTTTCTGCCGTCTCTTGCCATACCCCTGGACTTAATGTTTTTTTCTACATCAGGACGGCCTGGCATAAACATAGCGGTAACTGCGCGACCGATTACCGGATCATTATTAACCATTTTCCAGTTGCCTTCGAACTGGTTGAGGTAACCTTCATTTTTCAGTACGGTCCAGGCATCATCTATATTTATAAATTTTGCTCTTTGCAGGAGGTCATCCGGTACTTTGGGACGGCCATCTGCAAATCTTTCTCCTTTCCATTCAGAAGTAAGAAAAATCATTTCATCTTTTGAAATGGTTTGCGCAGATAATGAAATGGTATTAAAACAAATCAGTGCGATTGGTAACAGCAAGACAGCCATACAGATTTTCATCATCCTGTTTAGTTTTTACATTGTCATTTTAGTTCTATAATTCTTTTGTGGTGAAAACACCCACCATGGCGGCAAATACCAATAACCGTTACGCAGGACTGACGTCTTACGCTTCACGATCTAATGCCCTTCTTTATTTAGATAATCTTCAATTTCTTTTGGAGACACAGCCAGTTTTTTTGGATATTTTGCTATCCATGCCCTGTATTCATTTTTAATAGTATCTGACCAGTCGCCATGCACCTGGCCGGAAGGATATTTGCCCAATTGCAACATGTATCTTTCAAATTCATCGCGTAAGCCTACCAGTTCAGAATTTTTCACCAGTTCATCTACCAGGTAAGCAGGAATGAATACTACGCCATATTCATTTGCAAACACAACATCACCAGGAAATACAGTTACTTCGCCAATCCGGATAGGTGCATTGATGGAAGTAGGGGTCATATCTTTTATGTAAGAAGGGTCATGTCCTTTAACCCAGGCATTGAAACCTTTTGTATCTTTTAGTTCCTGCATGTCCCTTATAGAGCCATAAAATATAACGCCTTTGCCCGTTTTACCATAGATGGCATTGCCAAGGCTTGAACCAATCAGGGTGCCATCTTTCTCTTTACCAAAGCCATCGGCTACATAAATATCGCCTTTGGTTAAAATATCAATTGGCCAGATATTGATACCCCCTTTTTGTGAACGTCCTTCCACCCTTCCCTGCTTTCTTACCATGCTGTCAAGGTCTGGACGTGAAGGCATAAACTGTGCAGTCACTACGCGGCCAACCATTGTTTCGCCTGGCTTAAGAATAATCCAGTTTTTCTCCACCTGGTTACGAAATCCTTTACGGCCAAGAAATCCCCATATTTGTTCAAGGGTGGCTTCCTGCAAATGTTCCAGCATAATATCAGCTACTTTAGGGCGGCCATCAGGGAAGCGTTCACCTTTCCACTCTGCTGTTAATGCTTTAATGTATTCGGGTGATGCCCCGATAGACTGCGCCTGCACACAAACTGCGCATATAGCAAATGTTAGTACGAAGAATGATTTTTTAAACATGGCAAGTAATTATATTTTAGATTGAATATAGCAAGATTTGATTTTGTAATTGTTATCGTTTCGAATAAGTTATTGAATTCAAGTATTCCGGGCGGTGAGACACCGGCCGGGGATTGAGCCGGGACGAATTTCCCCAGACTCCCTGGCCGGAGTCCTCACCGAACAGCAGCATTATGCATTCTTACTACTGCTGATCGCCTGCATCAATCCACGCATATAGCCAAAAGCAAACAAAGAACCTATATTGCTGTAGCCGGGATGAGCATTGCTATCGCCTGCCATAGTAGGTACATGATCTGGTCTTATCGGACCTTTGAACCCTATATCATAATAGGCCTTCATAGCTGCATACATATCTATCTGTCCTTCATCGTGAAATGTTTCTTCAAATTTGATACTGGGCTTTTTGCCACTAAGATCACGTACGTTTCTGAAATGAACAAAATGGATATTTTCTTTTCCAAAATCTTTTACCGTTGCAGGTATATCCGCTCCCATTAATGAAAAATTACCCTGGCACATGGTTATTCCATTACTGGGGCTTTTGACAATATTAAGCATTCGTTTGAAATTCGGAACGCTTGTCATGATACGTGAAATGCCTTTGATACTATCCACTTGCGGATCGTCAGGATGCATGGCCAGTTTCATTCCTATTTTTTCTGCTTCCGGCACAACTGCCTTCAAAAAATATTCAAGATTTTTCCAGAGCGCATCTTTTGATACTTCGCCATATTCTGTGATGGGCAGATTTTTTACATCTTCATAATCAAAAGCGGTTACCAGTGCGCCACCGCGGCCGGGCGCATCCATTTTTGTACGGTACCAGCTAACTACCGGCATCCAGTTATAACAGATAACATCAATACCCCCGTGTTGTTTCAGGTTCTTCATAAACGTTATGAAATTGGCTATTTCTTCATCTTTTCCTGCAAGGCCTAGTTTTGTTTTAGTGCCCAATGACGCAGGCCCTTCAATTACATTCAATTTTAATCCGGCCTGCTGCCAGGCTTCTTTATTAGCAGTAAGTGCTTTTGGATCCCATGCTTCCACATCTGTTAATCCGCTGAGTTTTGGGTTAATGCCTCCAACGGCGCCAAATACATCCAGCTGTTTCATAAAAGCTATGCGGCGTTCATCCATGCCGGCAAAATAAGCTTCGCTCATTACCATACCGGCATCTTTAGCATTGGTAAGCATGCTT
>JBDSOC010000240.1:0-43723 GCA_039915085.1 Chitinophagaceae bacterium | reverse complement strand
CCTTCCAGGTGAAAAACATTTTTAAAACCATTGTGCAGCATATAAGCACTTGCTTTCTCGCACCGGATACCACCCGTGCAATACATGATGATATTTTCATGTTTCTTCTCTTTCAGCATCTCAACCGCCATCGGCAATTGCTCACGAAAAGTATCACTGGGTACTTCCAGTGCATTTTCAAAATGACCCACTTCATATTCGTAGTGATTGCGCATATCCACAACAATGGTGTTATTATCTTTCAGCAGATCATTCATCTGCGCTGCATTAACATATTTCCCTTTGCGTTCCATACCAAAGGTTTTATCTGCAATACCATCGGCAACAATTTTATCACGTACTTTTATTTTCAATACCCAGAAAGATTTGCCATCATCGTCTACAGCAATATTAAGCCGTATACCGTTTAATGGTTCAATTGAATATAAATATGCTTTGAACTTTTCAAAATTACTTTGCGGCACACTCAACTGCGCATTGATTCCTTCTTGCGCCACATAGATGCGCCCAAAGACTTTGATTGCCTCCAGCGCTTTATACATATCATCCCTGAAGATTTTGGGATCGGCAACAGGAAAATAATGGTAAAAAGAAATAGTAGTGCGGGGTTCCGCTTCCTGATATAAACGCTCTTTCAGCTCTTTTTGAGAGACACGATTGTGTAATACTGCCATAGTTGTTGAAATTTTAAGGACACTTGCGTTGTGAACAAAATTTCCTGCCGGGGCAAAGATAATTAATTGGTGGTAAACCAGGGATTCCCTGGTTTACCATTTTAAAACGTGATAGCGCTGCCAAGTAAACCACCAAATCCTACCCGCACACCTACCAGGCCGGTATTCCCATTCAGGTAAGAAGCCACTACATCGACCCTGATGATTTTGAAAATATTTTCAAGTCCGGCAAAGACTTCTACATAATTACTATTGGTGTTTACATAAAAGGCATTGGAACCGGCTACCAGGTTCCAGTTCAATTTTCTAAAGAAAGGAATTTTATTGGTAAGCAGGCCGTTGAAATGATGTTCAATATTGCCTACTGCATAAAATGCAGCTGTGGTACTGTTGGCATAATAAGGCGCCAACTGGAAGCTGTTCAGATACGTGCTGGCATAAAAAACCTGGTTGCCATTAAAATGCTGGTAATCCTGTATGAACACTTTTTTGTTATTGAGAAAACCACCAATACTAAAATTGTATTTCAGTGCACCTAATAACTTAAAGTTTTTTTCATCCCAAACAGCAAATTTCCATTTATCAAAATTCACATCGCTGCCCAAAATATTTTCAATGCCTTTATAATAACTTAAAGACAAAGTAGGATATTTAGAACCTACGGCCATTTTACCGCGGGGGAACTGTACATATTTCTGCCCGGGTTTAAACTGCAGGGCAATGCCGGCAATCAATGCCTGGTGACGATCAAACTGCGTTGCTAATTTTTCAAAAGGATAATTGGGTGTAAAAGTGCGGCTATCTTTATAAAAAAAAGAATAAGCCGTAGTGTTTTCCAGCGGCAGGCGATCTTCATACAGAAGATCAGCAGTTATCCGCAAATCATTGTCAAAACGTTTATTCCACGCCATATTGCCGAAATAATTTTCGTACAGCTTCATGTAATTACGCCTAAGAAATAAAGTGTATACGCTGTTAAATAAAGGTGTAATGGGATTTTCTTTATTAAACTGGTTAATGCGTTTGCCACCGGCGAAGGTCCAGCTGCTACGGCTTGAAGTGCCCCCCATACCATCTGCATCGCGGTTAAAAACACGTTTACTGAACACCATCGTACCCCATGCGTTCAAATGTGTATTATTGAATCCATACCTGATGTGTGGCGTAAAACTAACCTGTTGCTTTAATACTGGAAATGACTTTCGCAGCGTCACTTCAACATTGGCTGCTACACCCTCTGCGGTATTGTAAGAAAGATTTTTTAACAGCGGTTGCCAGCTATAAGAAAAAGGATGATCAGGGTTGAAATTGGACCTTGTGTAACCCTTCCAAAGTATTTTCATTGCAGTGACACGGCCCTGTTGCCTGCGCATGGAATCAATTGTATGTTTGGATCTTGCAGAATCATGCTGTGCGAGAAAAGCGCTGTCTTTGATATGATAATTTTTTGCTTCTTCCACTTCCAGTTGCACGGGACGTACAGAATCCCAGTACTGCCTGGTTTTTTTATTGGCAGCGGTATCATAAGCCATTACCACATTATTAAAATATTTTTTAGAAAACCGCGGATTAGCATCATATTTATTGTACACATTCAGAAAATTGCCAATCGCGTCAAAACCAAAAATATTAAACGTAAAATAAATGTTCTGGTCTTTTGTCTCCCACACATTATTGCCAATAGGAACATGAATTTGTTTAATGATAAGCGTATCCAGTATCTGCAGTTGCGATTCTTTCAGCAACATCAGGTCCAGGCTGTGAATGCGCCAGTCGCCCTCTGTTATGTTTATCGTACCGGAAAACAAGGGTTCATATTTTCTGCGGGGAATTACTTTTATCTGGTTGATTTCTTTACCGTCTTCAAAAAAAGAACCCAGGTATTTATAACGGTAATAGTTAAGGGCGCCGTCAGCTATGGGTGAAATAAAGCCACGCGGACTGAGTTGCTGCATGGCAAATACGTTTACATTGTTATTGTAAAAATTAGTAAACGTAGGAAAGTTAAAACCAAATCCGTTGGAACCGCTTTCCCTTCCGGAAAGCACTTCCAGTTTCACTTTGCCGGGCTTCTTAGAAGCAATTTTGGTAAGTGATTCCGACAAATAGATAATTCCCTTTCCTGCTGAATCAACACCCATGTCTTTCCTGTCTGATTCTTCGATTTTTTTGCCCAGTATTTTTTTAGGCACTTTACGGGCACGTATCAGTGTTTTAATATACGCTTCACAGGTAAAAGAATCCAGTGGTTCAACATAATCCTTTTTCTTTTTTATAGCATTGCGTATAATTTCATAGGCAGGGTCTTCTGCACCCGCCTGTACAATTACTTCTTTCATAGTAGTCTGCTGCAACAACAATTGAAAATTCATTGCACTGGCTTCGTTGCTTATGATAATTGATTTTTCCTGCCTCGTATATCCTACATGCTGACAGGTAATGGTATAACTGCCCGCTTCCAAATCAAGAAAATACTTTCCCTGGTTATTAGCGGTGGTGCCCAGTGTGGTGCCTTTCACAAACACAGATGCGTAAGGCAGGGGTTCACCCTTCTCATCTGTAACGGTACCACTTACACGTCCCGCAACTGCCGCAACAGATAAAAAAAGAGTAATGATAAAAAAAAATAGCCGTTTTCTCATAGTTTAGTCTGTGTACTACGAAAATAGCAGGCAAAAGTTAAATAACTGAGAGAACAAAGAGAAAAAGGGGGATAAATCATTATTTTAACGTTCCAACTAATTGCTAAGGCTTATAACTAACAGCATGCTGCCGGGTGCAGGATCAATGGAAAGTGCTCTTTGTATTGAAGCAGGGAGAACAGAAGAGAATCAGCAGCTCCTGATAATAACATTGATTTTTTAATGAATCCTCTTCTTGTATCCATAACAATTTATTTATAGGAAAGCAATTATTATTTCATTACTACATTTCAGCATCCAGGCTGTCAAAAAACACATGAAACAAGACCATCACTCCGTAAGACATAGTACAGGGATAGAAGATGGCCGGGAGACATTAAATAACAGCATAATTTCAATGCATTTATTTTGCTTATGGCGACCATTTATAAGAGCTTTCCCCTATTATTTATCCCTTTATTCCCTTTGCCTGTAGTTGTAAAACTACGCCGGCATCTATAAATTTATGACCTCAAATACACAGATTACTCTATTTTTTCATACACGCAAACGACGTTACTTTGTGTTAACAAAAAAGCAAAAAACCAAATCCTGTAAAAAACAGAAAACTCCAATTCCCAAACCCTCAGAAACCGACATCCTGCAATCCAAAACCAAAACCTTAATTAAACCCTGACCCCTGGCCGTAACCCAAACAACTGCCCCTTTACCCATTACCGTTCCTGTGAATTATTACCCCGTTACTCTTTGAAAACAAAATTTTCCTGGTTAAGCTTTTAAATTAAGGGCCGCATGAAGGCCCTTTTTATTTTATACTATTTTATTTCCCCTCTCTTGCATAGCTGCCTGCCAATGCAGCAAACCCTGCTACAAGAGCGCCTGTAATAGCTGTTACCAGTATCATCAAAAAAACAGATCCGCCAAACGGTAACAAGCTGGCCAGCTTGTGAGAAAGTACATGTTCATTTTTCATATCAATCCACCACGACAATCCACCCCAGAGTAAAAACAATGCAATAAACCCGGTTAAAAAAGATGGCAATGGCCTTTGATGAATGAGAATGGCCACTGCGAAAGCAACGATTGCAATTGTCCACCAATCCATATACAAACAAATAACAAAACTCAGTAAGGCGGTTAATAAAATGGATGCTATAAATTTCATTCTATTGTATAATTTATTTATGCAGGTTTATTTAGTAAAACTCATTTTAAATTTTACTCTTTCATCGGCCATTTCTTCTTTCTTCATCATCCACAGCGTATAATATTTTCCATTTGCCCAGGTATCAATAAAATTATCGTAATACACACTACCCGGGTTACCGTTTTGTCCGCCAGGATATACGCCGTATGCCTGGGTTTCCGGTGTCAGCGAAACAATCATCCGCCAGCTGGGACCATGATCTGCCTTGGCCGCATTAATAATATGTGTACCCCCGCCTATTGGTAAATGCAGGCGGCTGAGTGCAGGCAATTTAGTTAAGTGACTGATATGAGTATCCTTAAATTTCGCCCAGGAACCTCTGTCATCTGTCTCCGCTTTTTTTATTACCGGTACTGCTTTTTTAAATGCTGCCAGTACATCATCAGATAAAGTTTCTTTTTGCTGAGTATTAATATTATCAACAAATTTAAAAGCAGAATCACGGAGTATCCCTTCCAGTAAACTGCTTTGGTAGGGAACTAAAGTGGTTTTTATACGGGCAATATCATCCGCCCAAACTTCTTTTTCCAGGTTCTCCCATAAAACAGCAAAAACAACAGGGCCGGTTTCTCCTGTATCACTGCGGAGGTTCCATTCTTTAAATATATTCCAGTATTTTTTTCCATCGGCATCCAGTGCAGCTTCGTTCATGTGCTGCAATAAAACCGGCCTTGCCATTTCTGCAAACACATTGTAGTTATCTGTTTGCAGATCCATCATATCCTGCGGTGTTATGTCGGCCATTTTATTCAGCCGCTTGTTTATTGTCCAACCCCTGTAATTGGGAAACCCGGGGCCAATATAATATGGATAAGTAGTATCTGCCGGCAACTGGTTGGCACTGCTGACAAAACCTCTTTCAGGATTCAATACATGCGGGTTTTCTGACTGCGGTATCATACCCTGCCACATATAACTACTATCTGTACCTGGCATTACAAAATCGCCCTGCCTTCTCCACTTGGCAGGAAATTCTCCCTGGCACCACATGGCTATATCTCCGTTCTTTGCAGCAAACGCACAATTCTGACCTGGTGTATGCAGATTTTTTATAGCTTCTAAATACTCATTGTAATTTTTTGCCCTGTCGAGCTGGTAAAACATTTTCATTTCATTGCTTGCATCATGTGCCTTCCATCTTACTGCATAATTTTTACCGTCATTATTACGGTTTGCATAACTGGCATCAAAAATAACCGGGCCGAATACGGTATAAGCAACAGTATCAATAAAATCTGGTTTGTCTTTTATTTTTATACGCTCCGTTCTCAGTTCAGTTTGTTTCCATTCACCATTGAATAAATAGGATCTGCGGGAAGCATCTTTAAATTGAATAGTGTAGTAATCCCTTACATCTCTTCCGGCATTGGTAACACCAAATGCACAACTATCATTAAATCCTATAATTACACCGGGGGCAGATGGAAAAGTTGCTCCATACGCATTGTAATGAGGGGTATGAATCTGCATTTCATACCAAAGCGATGGAAGATTAAGCCCCAGGTGCGGATCATTACATAAAATTGGATACCCGCTTCTTGTTTTTTTGCCATTCACTGCCCAGTTGTTACTGCCGTTGTCTTTATCAGGTTTTTGGGGCAGAACAGGTAATGCAGCAGTGTCTTTACTGTAATTAAAATACAATGAATCTGCACTGGCAGGCGCTTTTGCTGTTACAGCTGGCTTATCAAACAAAGTTCCGGAAGGTATAATAGGATCAAGCGAGTCCTGCCTGATCGGCACGATGGTTTCAAAATCTATTTTTGACAATGCATTTTTTGCTGCTGTAAATTCAAAATCACTTTCACCACCAGCAAGATCATACGCCATATATTTTATAAACAGCGCCGTTTTTAAGTTTGTCCAGGCTTCGGGTTTGTATCCAAGCAGTTTATATTCCAACGGCAACTGGCTGCTGGATAAAGATGTTATACAGGCATTTACACCGGCAGTATAAGCATCGCACATCATCTTTGTTGCTGAATCTGCTTCCATCAACACCAAAGAATTTTCTGCTGCATACCCCATACCCAGCCTGCGGAAATAACGATCTACTTTATTCAGTACATCAAGCGTCCCAATTTTATCACCCATTATTTCACTCAGCCTGCCGGCTGCGGCATGTGTTTGAAATTCCATTTGCCACAACCTGAACTTTGCATGCAGGTAACCCTGTATAAAAAAAGCATCCCTGTCGTTATCAGCAAATACGTGTGGCACCAGCCTTTCATCAAAATATACTTCAGTTTTACCGCTGAGTTGGGGAAAAGACAGTTCTGTACTGTAGTTAATACCGGCAGGTTCTGCATTTTGCCATACACCATGCTGCGGACTTAATAACACAGCAAGCGGTGCCGGTATAAAAAGTTTTGTTCCCAATAATACAATAAGTGCAATGGTAATAAAAGTAGCAATTGAAAAAGGAATAATCTTCATACGTTAAATAATCATTAAAACAATAACCCGAAAGTAAATGTTTTTATCTGTGTAACAATTCACTTACAAAATATCATCCGCTTCATTCATCCTTAGCAGTTACCATTCACAATACCTATAAGCCGCTGGCAAAGTGAAACAGGAGCCCTGGCCTGTAATTACGCTAACACTAAAAGGTAATACCATAAAATTGTATTGTTTACACCTGTAACCTGGCAGAACTTTGGGTAGTCATATTATAGAATCTTTAATAAAATCCGGCATTATTTTTAAACCGTACAATAAACAATCAGTCATAGATAAAGAAGAAAGTTTTATGAAACAGAATAAACTATATACGCACAGGTCAGTAAAGATTGCATTGGGTGTGTTATTTATAAGTCTTTTTATTATCAGTCTTATCTAACACCATTTTAATAAAGTGCAAATGAAATATGTCCCAGTTGCTTTGGTATTTTTACGACAAATGTCTAACAATACAGGCTTTATTCCACAAACAGGTATTACCACTTAATTGTATTGCACAGCAAATAATTATTGAGCAATTTTACAGAAGAAATACGGACGGTGTTTCAAAATACAAGATTAAAAATAACAGTTTTAGAGGTTGTTAATCCGGTCAATTACCCAGAACCGGCTCTTTTAAAAAGAGCCGGTTTTTTTTGTCACATTTCTTTTCTCACCGATAAGTTGACAGAGCCATCTACCATCAGGACAATATTTTTATCAGTCTGTTCACTTCTTCCACCTTATTGAATGAATGCAGTACAATGCGCAGACGTTCACTTTCTTTTGGCACAGTAGGATAAAGTATGGCGCGTACATCGAAATTATTTTTAGCGCAAAGATCAGCAGCTGCTTTTACCGCTGCATTACCCGGTATAATAACTGATTGTACAGGGGTAATACTGCCTGGTTTTTTAAAACTGATAACAGCGGATTGAAATATAGAGATAAGACTTTGTAAATGATCACGTTCATTGTTTAATAATGGGAATATACTATATGCAGTTGCTATTGCAGCTACACTTGCTGGCGGAAGCGATGTTGTATAAATAAAAGACCTGCTAAAATTAACCAGGTAATCGCGCAGCACATTACTGCCAAGCACAATTGCCCCATGGCAACCCAATGCTTTACCGAAGGTATGTATGCGTGCAAAACATTCTTGCTGCAGACCAAGGTATTGTACCAATCCCTCCCCATTATTGCCTGTTACACCGGTTGCGTGCGCCTCATCAACAATTAAATATGCATTGTATTGAGTACACAACCCTGCTATTTCTTTTAGTGGCGCTATGTCCCCATCCATAGAAAACACAGATTCTGTTACTACAAAGACTTTACCTTTTGCAGCAACCAGTTTTTTTTCAAGATCCTGGGTATCATTGTGCAGAAATGAAAACGTATGCGCAAGACTCAATCGTAATCCGTCTCTTATTGAAGCATGCGAAAGATAATCATACAGCACGGTATCACCTCTTTGCGGCACACAACTTAAAAGACCTGTATTGGCATCGTATCCCGAATTAAAAATCAGGCCTGCTTCCGCATCATGAAAAGCAGCAATCAATTTTTCTGTTTGTTCAATAAGTTCATAATTGCCTGTCAGCAACCTGGATCCTGTACTGCCGGTTTTATAATCCTGTGCGGTTGTATGCAGTAAATTATTTTTTGCAATACCCAGGTAATCATTTGAACAAAAATCAACTGATGCAGTAGCCCCACGCAACTGGCGGTAAGCATTTTGTTCTTTCCTGGCGGTTATTTTATTATACAGAAAGTCTTCATTCATATCTTTGAGGAAGTTCTAAGTTTTAAGTCTTTCGACCCAAGCCCTGAAGTATTAGTTACCACAGTATTGCGACACCCGCAACTTAATACTTATCACTTACAACTTACAACTTTTAAAAGCAAAGTAATGATAAGTACAGATGTAAAAAATATACTGGGCCTGCAATTGCCCACAGATCCGCGTTGGGTGGACCTGGCAGGTATTTCATTGGAAGAGATTCTTACAGACCATGCTTATTGCGAACAGAAGGCAGCACTTACCTGCATATCCCTGATACAAAAATATTCTGATAGGGAAACACTGGTTAAAGAACTGGCCCCTGTTGTAACAGAAGAATGGGGACACTTCCGCCTGGTGCTGGCTGAATTACATAAACGAAATTTAAAACTTGGTCTGCAGCGTAAAGATATATATGTAAATAAACTACTCGAATTTCAGCGAAAAGGTGGCCGCACAGAAGAGCGTTTTCTTGACCAGTTACTTACAATGGCATTGATAGAAGCAAGAAGCTGCGAAAGGTTTAAACGATTAAGTGAAGGGCTAAACGATGACTACATGCGCAATTTTTACCGTCGCTTTATGGAAAGTGAAGCAGGACATTACACGTTGTTTATTGAACTGGCAGAAACATATGCAGATAAGGAAAAAGTCCGTAACCGCTGGAATGAATGGTTAAAATACGAAGCTGGTATTATTCAATCCACAGAAGTACGTGGCGACAGGATACACTGACCTCTCCCCGCAATTGTTAAAAAAAAATACGCAACCGTTTAATTAAACACAAACTATTTAAAGATGGCAGGATTTTAAAAATACATTACCTGCAACCTGCCCGGTTTCATTAAAACCTTTACCTTTCACATACAATTTATTTTTTATGAAAAGAAGAACATTTGTTCATAATTCAATGATGGCTGCTGCCGCGGTTGGCATCATTCCATCGTCAAATTTAAAGGGTCATGCAGACAAAAAAGCAAGACTTGCTTTCATTGGAGTTGGCCTTCGCGGTCAGAACCACCTGGACAATGCGCTGCGAAGAACTGATGTGGACGTAGTAGCCATTTGTGATATAAATGAACAGATGCTTGACATGGCAACCAATGTTGTAAAAAAATCGGGCAAACCCATGCCGCAGATTTTTAAAGGCGATCCATATGCTTACAGGAAACTACTTGAGTTAAAAAACATAGATGGCGTTATCATTGCTACCCCATGGGAATGGCATTGTCCGATGATTATTGACAGCCTGCAGGCTGGTATAAAATATGTTGGTACCGAAGTAATTTTAGGTATTACACTGGATGACCATTGGAAAGTGGTACATGAAGCAGAAAAACAAAAGGCCCACGTAAGCATGCTGGAAAACGTGTGTTACCGCAGGGATGTAATGGCTGTCATGAATATGGTGCGTAAAGGCATTTTTGGCGAATTAATTCACTTGCAGGGCGGTTACCAGCACGATTTAAGGAATATAAAATTTAACAACGGCACGTCCGCTCCCGGCGCTGAATTTGGCGACAAAGGTTTTTCAGAAGCAAAATGGCGCACCAACCATTCTGTTCACCGTAACGGTGACCTATATCCCACGCATGGCATTGGGCCGGTGGCGCAGATGCTGGACATTAACCGCGGAAACAGATTTTTATCACTCAGCTCATTTGCTACCAAATCAAGGGGCTTACATGAATATATAGTAAGCAAAGGTGGTGAAAGCCATCCCAATGCAAAAGTGGAATTTAAACTGGGTGATATTGTTACTACGCATATCAAATGTGTAAATGGAGAAACAATTTTACTGGAGCACGATACCAACCTGCCACGCCCCTATTCACTTGGTTTCAGGGTGCAGGGTACAAAAGGTATATGGATGGATGTAAATCATTCCATATACATAGAAGGACAGGCCGCAAAGCCACATGAGTGGGATGAAGCAAAATCCTGGCTGGATAAATATGACCATCCCCTCTGGGCAAGATGGAGCAGGGAAACGGAAAACGCAGGCCATGGAGGAATGGATTTTTTTGTACTGCACGGCTTTGTAGAAGCTATTAAACGGCAGACAGGCACGCCCCTTGATGTTTATGACGCAGCAGCATGGAGTGCCATCACGCCATTAAGCGAAAAAAGTATTGAGCTGGGCAACCAGACAGTAGATTTTCCTGATTTTACCGGCGGGCAGTGGATGTACCGCAAAAATGATTTTGCTGTAACAGATGAGTTTTAAGAAGCCGCAGAATGGCAACCAGTTCCAGCATTTGTAAACTGCAACTTTTGCCCACCGCTTTCTTAATTAATAATAATTGAATGGATTAGGGTATGAAACAATCAATCATAGAAAAAGCAGCCGTACAGTTTGGAAATGGTGAGCCTGTACCAAAGCCACTTGGGAATGGTTTGATCAACAGGACGTATAAAGTAGATTTTAATAGAAGCCCGTCGATTGTTTTACAATGTATCAATCAAACCACTTTTCCACAGCCGGAAAACATAATAAACAATTATCGTCTTATTCAGAATTATGCGGTGAAAACAGGCGGCACCCGGATTTCAGAATTATTAAAAACAATACATAACAAATATTACTGGATTGATCCAGAAGGAAATTTCTGGAGAGCAACAGAATTTATAGACAATTCCTACGCATCAGCTATACCTGAAAATGCAGATGAAGTATATACTGCTGCCAAATCTTTTGCTTCTTTTACACAATCTTTAAGCGGGCTAAAACCAGATCAGTTAGCAATCATTATTCCTGACTTTCATAACCTTGCTTTCCGTTACAAACAATTTGAAGACACCGTAAAAAAAGCACATATCAGCCGGTTATTAAAATCCACGCACGTTATTTCAGAAATACGCGACAGAACGACCTTGCTTGATTTTTACAATGAAGTGGAAAACAAGGAAGCCATTTACCCTACCCGCATCATGCACCACGATTGCAAAATCAGCAATATACTTTTTGATGCTACCACCCATGCGGTTATCTGCCCGGTTGATTTAGACACTGTAATGCCGGGGAAATATATTTCTGATATAGGTGATATGATACGCACCATGGCCTGTACAGAAGAAGAAAATAGTACAGCATGGGAACTGATTGACGTTAAGCCGGATTATTACAAAGCTATTATTAATGGTTATATGGAAGGGATGGGTAAAGATTTAACAGCGACTGAGAAAAAGAATATTCACCAGTCCGGCCTGCTGCTGACCTATATGCAATGCCTGCGCTTTGTTACCGATTTTCTTAATAATGATATTTATTATCAAACTACTTACCCGGAGCAAAATCTGAACAGGGCCTTAAACCAGCTGATTTTACTGGAAAAGCTGGAAGAATTTATAGCCAACCTGCGTTAATTTTTAATGGCTCCATTGACCGGACAAAAATTTAAATTCAATGAAACTTTTTACAGATAAGGGTTCTGACTCCCTCTCCTTTGGAGAGAGTCGGGGTGAGGTTACACAAGAGCAGTAAAGGTTTCCATTCATTTAATAGGACTACCTAATATTTTAAAGACTAACGTAAATTATTTTCCGGGAAGATTTTCCTGAAAATAAAATCCAGAATCCGGATAATTACCTGTCATAACATTCCATTTACCACAAATATTGCAAATGATATACCGATCGATTTTTTTCCATTGCGGAATGGGCTCATCTTTAACCAGCAATGTTCCTGCCTGGCACTCCGGGCAAATAACAACAGCGTTTTTATCTTTTCCCAGAACCATTGCTGCGTCAAGCCAGCCTTTCATTAAAGGGCTCATGTATACTTATTAGAAAAGTAATTGATTTCATCCTGAAAGTTCAAAAACGGGTGTTTTTTTTGCAATTCTTTTGCTTTATCAAGATGAGATAAAAGAAACTGCCTGTGCGCATTGGTAGCCGGCTGAAAAGCTTTGTGCCTGGCTGCCAACACTATTTTTTTTACCTCTTCTATAATTTGCTGAGAAGATCCATCAATGGCAAATTGTATGAATTTTTCAAGCACATATTCCGTGGCAGGATAATTAGGATGCACCATATCAATATCATAAAACCGGTAATCACGCAGTACGTCAATCACCAGTTCGTACGCAGGAAAATAATACAGGCGATCAAATTTATTTACCAGGTTGTGCACCACCTCAATCAGCCTTGCCTTGCTACGGTTATTTTCTGTTACGCCATCACGTATATGCCGTACCGGACTTATTGTAAAAATAATTTTCAGTGATGGGTTGAAATGCAACAACTGGTGAATACAGTTATCGAGTGCGGCATTTGTTTCTTCAATTCCCATCAAATATTTGGTAAACCATTGTGCCGGGGCCCGGTGACAATTGGCTACTTCAGCGATGCCATCTTTTCTTTTAACTGACAGAGGAGCTTCATCCGTCAGCCTGTATGAAAAAGAAGAACCCAGCGTAATTATAATACAGCTGGCTTTTTTTAAAAATTCATGTGCCTTATCCTGGGAAGCGTTGATGCGATCCAGGCAGGGGGCTTTATCAGTGTTTGAAAATATACTATGATGCTGCCAGCTTTGCCAAAGCTCATTCAAATAAAACAAATCTGCTTCTGTATATTGTTTATGCTGAACATAAGATACCAGGCTGCTGGCTACGCTATGCGGATCGAATAATATACCATTGGGATTCTGAAGTATATTAAATTTTAACTCTTGTAATTTATTGCCAATGTGTTCAGTAAAACAGGAGCCAATTAATAATATATTATCATGGTAAGTAACGGGATTCGCTAATGCATTTATTTTAATGGGCAGTTGAAATTCCATACTTGTAATGTCTGGTGTGAAGATGTCTGATATCCTTGATCGCAAAATACTTTTAAAATAGCTTCCTTGTTTTTTTTCAATCAACCTAGACAAAAATCTTAGTTGCCAATAAACTGCTTTGCAACAAAGCATCTTTGTTTAAGTTATCTAAAAGTCCTTTTTCTTCAAAAAAAGGGATCATCAGTTCTGTATCCATATTGCCTACCAGCTCGTCCCCGGCCATCGGACAGCCACCAATTCCTTTCAGCGCTCCATCAAACCTGTTACAGCCTGCATTAAAAGCCGCATCCAGTTTAGCTTTCCAGTTAAAAGCAGATGAATGCAGATGAACACCGATTTCATGCCGGGGCAGTTGCTTTACCAGGTAATCAGTAATAGAAAAAACCTGCTCAGGACTTGCCAGCCCGACTGTATCTGCCAGCGAAATAATTTTTATCCCCAGTCCGGTTATTTTATTTACCCAGTCAAAAACAATTTCGCTGGAATAAGGATCGCCATAAGGGTTTCCAAAACCCATCGAAATGTATACGACCAGTTCCTTATTATTCTTAACACATAATTCCTGTATATCTTCCGTTCTCTGCAATGATTCTGCGATTGAGCTGTTTGTATTACGTTGCTGAAATGTTTCTGAAACAGAAAAAGGAAAACCGAGGTAACTGATTTTATCATGCACAACCGCTTCTTCAGCACCGCGCAGGTTTGCAATAATGGCCAGTAATTTTGTTGCTGACTGATCAACCAATAAACCTTTCAACACTTCACTGGTATCCGCCATTTGAGGTATGGCTTTGGGGGAAACAAAACTGCCGAAATCAATCGTATCAAAACCAACCTGCAACAGGCTGTTAATGTATTCAATCTTTTTACTGGTTGGAATAAAATGCTTCCATCCCTGCATGGCATCGCGGGAACATTCTATAAGTTTTACCTGGGGATGATTTTGCATTGTACATACAAAAATAACAAGTATCAGCTTAGCGCAGACAGGCGAAGTTGAATATTGTTGCGGAGGCGATTGAAAAAACTGACCCTCTCCTTTTCACCAATAACACTAATCATGGCTGATTTCTTCATAAGATTTTCCACGCTGGCAAACATGGACTTATTAAACCGTTCGTCGCGGGTCGTCACAATATTAAGCACGCTGTGATTAAGAAAAGTTATGCGTGTATCATCCAGTTCTGCCATTATTGTATTGTCCCCCAATATAAGTTCATTTACAAACATGCGGTAACTGGCAGCATTGGGTGCAGGCTTTCCTCCCAAAGTAAATTTTACACCCAGCTCTGCTTGTTTCTCAAGATGGTTAATCATCTCTTCTACTTTTTCATATAAAGTACGTATGTCTGCTTTGTTACTAAAAGATCCGGCTTCCGCATAAAAATTAATTTGGTTTAAAGTACTGTTCAGGCTTTCTACGTTCCAGATTTCTGTACTGGGCAACAGTAAATACTCCTCAATGATTTTTTTACTGTATCCTGTAAATTTTTCATACCGCTGATCCTGAAATGTAAATTTGACGCCTTTCAACCGCTCATTGTGAAGAATTGATTTCATCCAGAAAAAACATTTAAAAGCGGAAAGTTCAGGAACCAGAAAATGAACAAAGGGAGGAATATCCTTCATCAGGTAATACATGTGTCTTTTACCGAAACTATTCATGTAATGCAAATTATCCTGCAAAGTCTGCAACCAGTTTTCAAAATTAACATCGGCATTATTACCTGGCAGACTACCCCTGAAAATAAATGCATCACTTTGCAGGTTCAGTAAATGATCAATGGAAATTTTATAGTGACTGCATAACTTATGGGTTTCTTCTAAATCAATGGGCTTTTCGCCGCGTATGCGCCGGTAAGCGCTGTCAGTACTGATTCCTAAAAGCTCTGCTATCTCATCTACCATCGATAAATGCGGGGGCAATTGGGTTTTAAGGTGCTGGAAAAACAGCAACTGTACATTAGAGGGGTTCATGAGTAGTAATTAGTTTGGTAATTATCGAAACCAGGTACAACCATGTTTTGCAATAATTGCAAGTAATACTAAAAATAACCGATTTTTTGCGAAATCCAATACTACAGAGGTCGCATTGTGCATGATTTTCAGGTTCCGCACTAAACAGTTTAGAACCCTTGCATTTGTCAATTGGGCAACAGGTTTACATTTTAGTAGTTTTGAGTTGTTGGAAAAATTATTATACACTGGTATAAAAAATACCACCTAAAACCCCGGCTATCATGAAAAAATTTATTAACTTAATTATGCTGATATGCCTGGCGCAGGCCTGTTTTTCCCAGCAATTGCCCACCTTAAAAAAACATTTATCGCCACAGGAATACCGGAAAAAAAGCACTGACCAGGTAGTACTCGGCAGCATTTTGCTGGCGGCGGGAACGGGGCTGGCTTTCGCGGGTGCCAATGTAGACAAAAATGCTACCGGTTTCGACTTCAGCGGTATTATCCTTGAAGCGTTTGGTATTGCGGCAGCAGGCGGCAGCATTCCTTTATTTATCAGCGCCGCAAATAACCATAGAAAGGGGAAAGCAATTGCAATCAGCATGAAGCCTGAAAATGCGCTGACACTACAACGGTCAAAGTTTTCGGGCCACGCTTATCCCGCACTATCCATAAAAATTAATTTATAACCAGCACTAAAAAATTTAATTATGAAAATTCCTGGAATTATTTTTCTTCTCCTGGTTAATGGAAACCATCTGCTCATTGCACAGGACAGCGCTTTATTAAAACAAAGAACCTACCGGGTTACTGTTTACAATACCGATAAAATAAAAACCAGGGGCTGGCTCAACAATATTACCGACTCTGTCCTGTTGCTCAGCGACATCCCCGTACGATTTGGCAGGACAGCTGCAGAACCAGTGAGCCTCACCGCGCTCAACTATCGCCTGCTTGCCGAAGTTAAAATAAAACGAAAAAATGGCGCCGCGCGCGGGCTCGGTATTGGCTTCGTATGCGGATTTGCGCTTGGCGGTATCATAGGACTTGCTTCGGGAGATGATAAAGGCACCATTGTACAATTTTCCGCCGGGGAGAAAGCACTTGTCGGCGGATTGTTAGCCGGGGTATTTGTGGGCGGCATTGGGACCATCATTGGTGCAGTGTCAGGAAGGCGTTTTCATATCGCAGCTAAAAAAGAAAACTTTGACCAGCTACGTATCAGTGTGTTTGAAAGGGCTTACCGCAATAATTAATCCATACCGCTGCAATACTATCCCCGCTGCCGCATTGCCTCATACAATATCATGCCAGCGGCAACCGATACATTCAATGATTCAAAATTGCCTGACATGGGAATCTTAAATTCCTGATCACATATTTTCATCAGTGCCGGGTATACACCATTGTCTTCGCTGCCCATAATTACAACGCAAGGCTCTGTTAGTGGTAACTCATGCAAATTGACGCTGGCTGTCATTTCACTCGCAAAAACCCGGATCCCGTTTAAGTGCAGTTCATCTACCGCTTTCATTAAACTGTTTACACGGCAGATATGTATTTTCTCCAGCGCACCGGCGGAAGATTTCATAGCTTCTTCATTAAGGGCCCCTACCCCTTTATCCGGGATTATCAAAGCCTGTGCGCCGCAGCAAACTGCCGTGCGCGCAATGGCGCCAATATTGCGCACATCAGTAACGCCATCCAGCATAATAAACAATGGCAGTTCTCCATTACCCACTACCTGGTCAATTACCTGTTGCAGGTTCATATACTTCACCATCGCCGCGTATGCAATCACACCCTGGTGGTTGGCCCTTGTTAAACCATTCAGTTTTTCAGGTGGCACCTGCTGTATAGGAATATTATTTTCTTTGGCAAGCTTTCTTATATCGCCAATAGATTCGCCACTGACATTGCGCTGAAATAAAATTTTATCAATAGCCCTGCCAGACTGAATAGCTTCAATAAGTGGCTGACGGCCAATAACAAGTGTGGATGGTTTCAATTATTTTATTTTTCTGTAACGCGTTCTGTTTATTATTAACCAATTAACAATTCAACCAATTACAACCTGCCATCAAGCAGCATCAGTTTTACTTTTTGTATGGCTGCCACAGACATGGAATCCGTAATCTGTCCAGCTTCTACCATGGCATAGGCTTGTTCAAAGGGTATTTTCTTTACCTGCAGCTGCTCCGTTTCTTCAGGCTCAGCCTCGTGCTGTGTAAGTTGCCTTGCTAAAAATACCTGGCCAAATTCATCACTAACGGAATTGGACAAGTGAAAATCCAGCAGCTTCGTCCATTCAGCAGCTACCAACCCCGTTTCTTCCAGCAATTCGCGTTTTGCCGAAACAAGTATGTCTGTGCCAACTGGTCCGCCGCCTTCTGGTATTTCCCAGGCATACTCATTCAGTGCAAAACGATACTGTCCCACCAGCCAGGTGTTCATTGCTTCATCAAGCGGCAGAATACCAATGGCCCTGTTTTTAAAATGTACTTTACCATAAATACCTTTTCCCCCGGAAGGATTGATGACATCATACTCGGTTACGGCTATCCATTTGTTGTCATATACCTGCTTTTCTGCCAATACCTGCCATGGATTGTGTGATTCATTCATGATTCGAAAATAAAAAAACCTCCCTGATATGGGAGGTTTTTTATGTTTATACTGATCTATTTTAATCCAAATGCTTTTTTTACCCTGGGTACATAGTCCAGTTTTTCCCAGGTAAATAATTCCACTTTCTTCTTTATTTCTTTTCCGTCAGGCGATTTGAAAGTTTTTTCTACTATTTCAGGTTTGCGTCCCATGTGGCCGTATGCGGCAGTTTCACTGTAAATAGGGTTGCGTAATTTCAATCGCTGCTCAATAAAGTATGGGCGCATATCAAATATACTTTCTATGATCTTACTGATCTCGCCGTCTGTCATACTTACTTTGGCTGTACCATATGTATTTACGTTAATAGATGTTGGTTGTGCTACACCAATAGCATAAGACACCTGTACCAGCACTTCATCTGCCAGCCCTGCAGCTACCATGTTTTTAGCAATATGGCGGGTTGCATAGGCAGCGGAACGGTCAACCTTACTGGGATCTTTACCACTGAAAGCACCACCACCATGAGCACCTTTACCACCATAAGTATCTACAATGATCTTACGGCCGGTTAAACCAGTATCTCCGTGCGGGCCACCAATAACAAATTTACCTGTTGGGTTGATGTGGTATTTGATCTTATCATTAAACAGTTTCGCGTATTTTTTATATTTCGCTTTTACACGCGGGATAAGAATGGCAATGATGTCATCCTGTATTTTCTTCAGCATCTTTGGTTCTGAATCAAAATCATCGTGCTGGGTAGACACTACAATTGCATCTATGCGTACAGGCTGGTTGTTATCATCATATTCCAGCGTAACCTGGCTTTTTGCATCGGGGCGCAGGTATTTAATTTGCTTGTTTTCGCGGCGCAAAGCAGCCAGTTCAATCAGGATTTTATGCGCCAGGTCAAGTGCCAGCGGCATATAATCATCTGTTTCATTTGAAGCATAGCCAAACATCATACCCTGATCACCAGCTCCCTGTTCTTCTTTTTTCTTTTTGTCTACACCCTGGTTAATATCCGAAGACTGTTCATGAATAGCAGATAAAATGCCACATGAATTTGCTTCAAACATATATTCGCTTTTGGTATATCCAATTTTACGGATAACCCCGCGGGCTATTTCCTGCACATCTAAATAAGCTTTTGATTTTACCTCACCTGCAAGTATTACCTGGCCGGTGGTTACCAATGTTTCGCAGGCCACTTTAGACTGGGCGTCAAATGCCAGAAAGTTATCAATCAGGGCATCAGATATCTGGTCAGCCACTTTATCGGGATGGCCTTCAGAAACACTTTCCGACGTAAACAAATAAGACATAGAGAAGAATTGTTTTAAATGAATTAATAATGCGGTTAATGCCTGAAAACACATTGATCAGCCTCTTTACAGACAGCAGGTCAATTTTTCAGATGGCGCAAAGATAATTGCCGTTTTTAGATTTTGGAATAAATAATTCTCAACCGCATTTTCTTTGTAGCGTCCGGGTAACCTCCGCCTTTAAGTGCCACCCTTCCATAAGCTATTTTAGTGCTTACGCTAATAGGGTATTGAATTACCCCACTTGATGGATCTTTGTAAAATGGCGCTATAAAATAAGGAGCATGCAGCCTGAGAGTATATGCCGGCTCTCCCCTTGTTAAAATACCCTGTACATAACGTGTCAGGCTAAAACGATATGTATCGTCGCTTCTGAGCAGGCCACCAAATTCAAGGATATTATAGCTATCATTTTCTGTCCTGAAATCATAATTAGGAATGGTTGCAATCCTGTTGCTGTTAGCAGAATCTATTGCATCCAGGAATAATAAAGGTGGTGGCACAAATATCTCATTCTGGGAAGTAATGCCGGCATCACGTTCCACAATGAGTTCTGCTCTGTGTACCACACGGTTATTAAGGCCTTTCAGGCCGGGTATCTTTATGCTGGCATAAGAACCAGGGGCAGATTGTATATATAAAGCAGCGTCATTCAGGTTCGAATTGGCCATATTGGACGCATAGGCACCCGCTGGTGTACGTTTTACCAGGTTGGCATGCATATAAGGTGCAAAAGTAAAAATGGTCCGCTGGGCACTATCTGCAACGCCGCCTTTTTGTGCCTTGTAATAAACAATTAATTGAGAATTGGGATCCAACAAATTAAAATAAGCCAGTGCCTGGCCCGAAGCCCCGGATTTAATGGCCAGCCCTTTAAATTTGGTTTTGAAAGTAGAATCATTGCTGTAAGCGGCTCCCGCCACCGTATCAAAAGAAGCCAGTTTTTGCCCGATGCTGTTATCCAGCCTTATCCGCATAACATTCAGTAAATGAGCGGTATCAGACTTCCAGATAACTGTGAGGCTGTCATTGAGCCTGGTAAGATCTACATTCGTATTGGCCAGTTGCGGACCTGTTAAAGGAAAATCAGGAGAACTGATACGATAACCTATTACCGAATCTTTAAAATCCGCGTTGGGATCTATTTCAGATACTACCAGGTTTAATGGACTAAGGGTATCGCCGTAAGCAACTTTATAAGTAAGCATCAGCACTACAGAATCGATGCTTTTTACACTGTCTTTACTGGTAAAAGGATGTAACGTACCGTATGAAGGAGAAACTATCTCACTGTAAATATCAGCCTTTGTAATACCAAAACTGGGATCATTGATAATACCCACAGCATTGTCTTCATTGTAAGTAATGGAAGACGTATCGGAAAGAAAATCATTATTGGTCACCACATCCAGTGTCGTATCAAATGTATTTACATTATCCACTACAGGTATTAAATCACTGCCCAATACAGTTGTATCAATTTTGGCACAGGAATATTCAATAAATATAAAGGATGCCAGGGCAACCAGAGAGTAATAAAGATGCTTCAAACTAAGAAAAATTAGAGGTTGTAAAAACGAAATATTAACTATTTGGCAAGGTCGGTATAGAGTTGCAAATAGTCTGTTAAATCGCTTTCTGCATTATATGCAAGCACCTTTTTACCTTTCACTTTCCCAAACTCATCGATCAGCTTTTTTTCAATTTTTTCTGCTCCGAAAGTAATGGCATCTGCATATGCAGCACCACCCCTGAACATAGCAGTATTGGTAGCTTCTTTAAAAACCTCCAGGTCTTTTTCTTTCAAAAGAGCCGGGTTAATATTGGCAACTTTAAGTAAATCGCTTCCCAGTTTTTCTTTAAATGTATTCTGACCTATTGAAAAAATTACTTTGCTGTGAGAAAACACCGGTTCTTTCTTATACACTGTTTTAAGGTATAATGGTATCAGGCCTGTCATCCAGCCGCTGCAATGAATGATATCCGGAGGCCAGCCAAATTTTTTAACTGTTTCCAGGGCACCCTTGCAAAAGAATACCGCCCGTAATCCGTTATCCTCAAACCATTTTTCCTTTTCATCATGAAAAATAAACTTGCGCTTAAAGAGGTCTTCATTGTCTAAAAAATAAACCTGGAGCCTGGCATTTGGCAAAGAAGCGACCTTAATCTGGAGTGGGTAATCGTCATTGTCTACAGAAACGTTGATGCCCGAAAGGCGCACAACCTCATGCAAACGGTGCCTGCGTTCATTAATGACACCAAAGCGCGGCATAATGCACCTTATCTCAAAACCACTGTCGTTCGATTTAATGGCCAGCTTATTTACTATTTCGGAAAACTCTGTCATTTCCAGGTAGGGAGACATTTCGCTGGCTATGAATAAAATTCTTTTCTTTGTTGACATTCGCGGCTTAAATTAATGAGCAAAGAGTTTAAAAAAACGGTGGGCGAAGGTAAGACTTTTAACCGAAAAATCAGTATTAGCGGCCATTTCATTACAAATAGTATGATTCTATTCAAAAAAACAAGCCAGCTGCAGGCTTATCTGCAAAATGAAAGAAGCCATGGCAATAACATTGGCTTTGTTCCAACAATGGGCGCATTGCACAAGGGCCATCTTTCACTCATCACTGCATCAAAACAGGATAACGGGATAACCGTAGCAAGCATTTTTGTAAATCCTGCACAGTTTAATGATAAAAAAGATTTTGATAAATACCCTGCTGCAATTGAAAAAGATATTGAACTGCTGGTGGCAGCCGGTTGTGACGTTCTTTTCTGGCCCGCTGTAGAAGAAATCTATCCGGAAGGTTATGACCAGCCCGTGCATTATGAACTGGGTTATCTGGAAGTGCTGCTGGAAGGAAAATACCGGCCCGGGCATTTTCAGGGTGTATGCCGCGTAATGAACAGACTGCTGCATATTGTACAACCGGACAACTTGTATATGGGACAAAAAGATTACCAGCAATGCATGGTGGTAAACCGTTTGCTTGCCATCATACAATCGCCGGCGCGCCTCCATGCCTGCCCTACCCTTCGCGAAACAGACGGACTTGCCATGAGCAGCCGTAATATGCGGTTAAATGACGATGAAAGAAAAAAAGCAGTAACCATTTCTGTTACCTTAAAATATTTAAAGGAAAATATTCAACAAGGCAATGTAAATGCTGTTATTGAAAAAAGTAAATCATTGCTTGCTGAAAAAAATTTCAGGGTTGATTATGTGGCTGTATCCAATGCCAGAACGCTGGAACCGGTAACCAGCTGGGATGGCAAACAGAAAATAGTGGCGCTGATTGCTGCTTTTCAAAATGAAGTAAGACTGATAGATAACATGTTACTTAACTAAAGGAACAACGGGAAAAAACAGGCATAAAATAGTTTTGCAGACAATAACAAAACCAGGCAAATTACAAACACTCCTTTTTCTCTTAGCCCTAATCTTGTTAGCTTGCAGACAGCAAAAGAATAAATAGTAAGAAGTATGGAAATTGAAGTACTGAAATCTAAAATACACAGGGCTGTTATTACCGAAGCAAATTTGAACTATGTTGGCAGTCTTACCGTTGATGAAGACCTGCTGGATGCGGCCAACCTGATAGAAAATGAGAAAGTACAGGTGGTAAATGTAAACAACGGCAGCCGTATAGAAACCTATATTATAAAAGGTAAAAGAGGATCAGGTGTCTGCTGTTTAAATGGGCCGGCCGCAAGGCAGGGTGCTGTGGGCGACATAGTGATTGTTATTTCTTATGCGCGCATGCCATTTGATGAGGCAAAAAAATTTACACCATGGATTGTGTTTCCGAAAGATGGAAATAAAATATAATATTGCGTTTATATATACACGTTATCTTTGAATCTTATTGTATTCTTATGCTATGAACAAAAAAATAATCAGCCTTCTGCAGTACCTGCTATTTTTTGGCCTGGCTATTTTTTTAGTCTGGTGGAGCCTGGGTAAAATTGAACACAAAGACTGGCTGGATATAAAAGGCGCCTGGTTAAGGGCAGATTTCTGGTTACTCATACCCGTTATACTTGTTTTGCTGGCTGCCCATTTAAGCCGCGCCATCCGCTGGAAAATACTGATGCAGCCAATGGGCTACAATCCGTCATTGCTGAATGTGTATTGTGCGGTGCTGATCAGTTATATTGTGAACCAGTTTGTACCGCGTTTGGGTGAAGTTGTAAAATGCTCTATTCTTACCCGCTATGAAAAAGTTCCTACAGATAAACTGGTGGGTACCGTTGTTGCAGAAAGGGCCTTCGACCTGGTCTGCCTTGCCATTATATTTGCGATTACATTTTTTTCACAGGTAGATGTTATTGGCAGTTTTGCAGCAGGCATACTGGATAAAATTTTTAACAGTGGCTCAAACAGCACTGCCACGCGGATTATTAACTGGGTCCTGATCATTTTGATAATCATTGGATTTTTTACTACCATACGCTGGCTGTTTAAACGATTTGCACACATCAGCCTGGTGCAAAAAATTAAACAAATCCTCAGAAATATCTGGCATGGACTTACCAGCATCCGTTATTTAAAAAATAAAGGATGGTTTATCTTTCATACTGTTCTTATCTGGGTACTTTACCTGGCAGCCATACGTGTAGGCATGGCCGCTATGAAAGAAACCAGTTCGCACGGCATTAAAGAATCACTGTCGGTTTTATGTATGGGCAGCGTAGGTATGATTGCAACACCAGGCGGTGCAGGCGCCTATCCCCTGCTGGTGCAGGAAACCATGATGCTGTATGGTTTAACTGAAAACATGGGCAAGGCATTTGGATGGCTGCTGTGGCTGGTGCAGTTTTTTATGGTTATTTTTTTTGGTGCCCTGAGCGTAATGTTGTTGCCGGTAATAAACAGAAAAAAGAAAGATGAAAAATCCTGACATCATACAACAAAAAATATATACACTTCAGCAAATATTGAAGGAAGCGGGCCGCTGGAAGTTCATGAAAAAACAAATTGCCTTTACCAATGGTTGCTTTGACATTTTGCATGAAGGACATATTTTTTCATTGAGCCAGGCAGCGAAAGAAGGCGATTTTTTAATTGTTGGTGTAAATGCAGATGCTTCTACAAAAAGGCTAAAGGGCCCTTCCCGCCCCATCAATAATGAACACAGCCGCGCTTTATTAATTGCCTCACTTGTTATGGTAGACGCAGTTGTTATTTTTGAAGAAGATACCCCATTGGAAATCATTAAAGCCATTATGCCTGACGCCATTGTAAAAGGTGGCGACTATACCATAGAACAAATAGTTGGCGCAAAAGAAGTTATTGCAAATGGTGGAAGGGTCGTCATCAATCCCATCGTACAGGGATTTTCTACTACCGCTATCATTGAGAAGATAAATAAGTTATAAGTTGTAAGTTTTGGTAATAAGAAAAACAACCAGACGTATCGAACGCATTTGTAACTTAACGCTTATCACTCAAAACTATCTATCTAACGTACATCCGCTCCACTTCCTGCACAATAGATTCAATTTCTTTGTCATCCCCCTGTGCGTTATAGGGTTGTTTTAAATTGCTATTGAAAAAGAACGCAACTGTCTGATAGAGCCTGGCCGTTAATCCTCCCTTGTATTCTTTTATAATCTCGTAGCAATTATTACCCGTTTGCCGGTTAATCAGCTTCATCAGTACCTTACCCTGGTATATAGAAAGATTGGTTAACGGTTCAGTAAATTCTTTTCTCAATTCTTTTTCTCTTGTCTTTATATATGCCTTTCTATCGTCCTTTTCTTTCATCTTATCAATCTTCGTATTAATATCATTCATCACCATGCCGGCTCTTTTGGCATATGGATAAGTAACATAGACAGCGTTGCGCAGGCGTGTCCATTTTTCAATGCGCGCTTTCATTCCGGGCGGACCGGGTTTACTTACCCAGAAATTTTCCAATGTTTTGGCAGGCATCAATACACCTTCATCATTGATTTTTGCCGGCACCATAATCGTATCATTGGGCCCCAGTTCCGGATGCTGTATGTTTTTGAAAATGGAATCTTCGCGCGAAGAATGAGCAGTATCCTGCTGGGCACATGCAGCGCTTGTTGCAAGTATGCACACAAGGCTGAACAATAGAGAAAGATATTTTTTATGCATGCCGGAAAAGCCCATTGGATAAAATTACAAACTCGTTCTTGTTTATCCTAGCAAGGACAGGAAAGTAACCCAAAACGCTGTTATTGATTTGCTAAAAACCATCCTCTCCTAAACTTCATTTTTAGCGGTTGCGGGCCGCTTGATGACATTTAAACTCCTTGCCAGGCCATACCTGCGCCGCAGGCTAACCGCAAAGCCAATTACCATAATAATAGTACCCGCCCATAAAAGATTGATATGTGGAAATTCATAGGCCTTTAAAGCTACAAAAGGAGTCATTTTGGCGGATTCTTTTACTTGTATTTCAATGGCATGGGTATCATTGTTTACACTGGTAAAACCAATAGCCAGGTTTTGTGCAAATACAGTATCGAAAATAAACCTTGAATCAACTCCTTTCCAGTAAATAGCAGGCGTTGCCCTGTATTTCATACTATCTGCCGAAAATATATCAATATCGGCAACAATAAGTGTGTCATTTGCATTGATATGATGCCTGGTATTTGCCGGATTGATACTCACTTTATTCAATATCATATAACCACCGGAATAAAAAATAGTATCCTTTTGCCTGATACTGTATTTTCTGAACTGTGCAGTATCGGCAACTTTTTCCATCGTATTATTGGCACTTATATAAGTAAAAATATCTTTGTTCCAGTAATGTCTTGAATCGGGATTATTGGAAAACCCCTCCTGCCCTTTTGTATTGCGTATCCAGTTTGGATAAAGCGCAAATTGCTCGCCTGTTTTTTTATTCTCAAAGTTTATTTTAAAATAGGTGATGGCACCATGGTTGCCTGTACTGTCACTGTTTTGATAGGTTGCCCAGTAATTACCCATATCAGTCCGCAGGCCTTTTATTAAAGTGAGATTCTCCAGCGGGTCCTGCTTTGATTTGGGATCAAAATTTAATAAGATGCCATTGTTTTTTGACAACACATCTTTTTTAGCAGATGAAATCAATATCCCCAGCAGCATCATTGCAAAACCAACATGTGCAATGGAACCTCCCGCTGCCTTCAATTTTCCATTCAATCCGCTCCAGATATAAGTGGCATTGGCTACAATACCGTATACACTGGCAAATATTGCTAAGTGAATAGCACCTAAAAAACCGGCACCATGTTTATGAAAATTAATTTCACCAAAAAAACTTATGAGTAAAGAAAGTACGAGGGCCACTGCTATTGGTATAGCTGCTTTTTTAATAAATACACCCTTTGGCGTGTCTTTATACCGGAGATATTGACCAACGGCTGTTAATATACCCAGCACAACAGCAACAAAAATCTGTATCTTATTATAAGCAAACTCCGGGTCTTCCGGTGCGGCTGTAGTTTTACCTGCAAGTTTATTATAAATGGGTGTAAAAGAAGTTTGCCAGCTGATCACCAGTGCCGCAAGAAATAAAACCAGGGCGCCTATAAACATCCAGAACTCTCTTGAGCAGGTGCTTTCTTCTTTTACAATATGCGGAATTTCTTTGTACCGCATACCAAAAAGTAATAATGCCGGTATTAAGAATACGGCCATTAAAGATATGAGCTGAAAGTTCATGTCATTCTCTACAAATGCGTGTACCGAACTGTCTCCCAATATTCCACTGCGGGTTAAAAAAGTAGAAAACAATACCAGGAAAAAAGAAACAATAAAAAAGAGATAGGTGGCACGCAGTGAATGCCCCGTGGCATTAAACACCACCTGTGTATGTAACCCTGCTACCATTACCAGCCAGGGTACCAGTGAGGCATTTTCAACCGGGTCCCAGGCCCAGAAACCACCAAAGGTTAAAGATTCATAGGCCCATGCAGCGCCCATCATAATACCCAAACCCAAAATACCTGCAGAAAACAGTGTCCATGGCAGCGCTATTTTTGTCCAGCCCGTATATTCTTTTTTCCATAAGCCCGCAATGGCATAAGCAAATGGCACAATCGTGGAGGCAAAACCTAAAAATAATATGGGGGGATGGATAACCATCCAGTAATTCTGCAGCAACTGGTTTAAGCCCTGCCCGTCCTGCATCATTGGAATGCTTAAATAATCAGGTCTGCTGAAAATGGGTGCTCCCTGCATCGATTCCATCTGACGTACCAGCAGGAAAGGATTGATTCCAATTTTTGTACTGCCAAAATACAAACCGATAATCATAGTGGCCAGGCAAACCTGTGCAAAACTAATGACCGTCATTACAGGCGCTTCCCATTTGCCTGCACGGAACATTAATACCAGCCCCAGTATGCAATGCCAGATGGTCCACAACAAAAAACTACCTTCCTGTGCTTCCCAGATACAACTAAAAAGATATTTGGCACTGAGTGCTTTGCTGGAGTGGTTCCAGGCGTATGTATACTCAAATTTATGAGTTGAAACAATGTAGAAAATAATAATGAATACGGAGAATACAGAAAAACATTCAATAGAAAAGGCCCACCTGGCAAGACGCTTCCAGCTATCTGCTGCTTCATTCAATTTGGCCCCGGCACTTTTAAAATAAGCGATCGTAGCAACCAGTGAAGCAACAAAAGAAAGGATAACAAAAAAATGTCCGAAATGCCCGGGTAAGAGATGTTCACCAATAAAATTCATGTTGCTGGGTTAGTTAGTTATAGTGAGGTTCTTCTTCATCACATTTGGATCATCTTTATACTTGGAAGGACACTTCATCAGCATGTCCTTGCATTCAAACTGTCCGTTCTGCATTTTTCCGTTTAGTACAAGGCGTTCACTTTTTTCAAAATCAGGAGGCTTTGAATTGCGAAATATTACTTTTGTTGAATTGCCCAGTGTGTCGATAGCAAAAAAGCTCATGTAATTGGGATCTTTAGCGGCGTCATATTCTATCGGGTGGCTGTTATCAACCTTTGCAATCAGCCGGACAAATTTCCCTTCTTTCTGCCGGGCGGAGGCAACCGTCTCATAAGTAGTAAGATTGCCGGTAAAACTAACCAATACCGCTATTGCAGCGGCTATTAAAACAAGGATAACAATATGTGTCTTCTTCATATGTCAATTTTCGGTGGTGAAATTAGGCCAAAAAAAATGATCAGTCGTGCCTTGTTGTAACTATCTGCTGTAATGAGGGATGAATTACTCATCAAAAAACAGCCTGCAACAGTAAAACCAGTTATCCTCACAAAAGTTTAACAATTTTTAAAAAAATATAACAAGTGTTAGTTTTCATATTCCTGCAACGCTTTATCATTTTTTTGCTTCTATCGTATACTGCATTAACTTGCGCAGCGTTTATACATTTTGAAACTATATCATGGCAGACTTATCCCAATTTGATCCCAACCGCGCCGGTAACCCCAACAATAATATTTTTGGATTGCCTTTCACCGAAGATGAAGCAAGAGTTGTACTGCTGCCGGTACCATGGGAAGTAACAGTTAGCTATACTGCCGGTACAGCCAGGGCCAGCGACCATATCTGCAGAGCCGCTTTACAGGTAGATATTTTTGATACAGATTTACGCGACGGGTGGAAAGAAGGTTTTTATATGCGCCCGGCAGATAAGAAAGTGCTGATGAAAAGCGATTATCTGCGCAAAGAAGCTGAATTATACATTGATTATATCTCCAAAGGAGAAATAGTAGAGAAAAACAATTTCATGTCTAAAAGCATGAAAGAAATTAATGAGGGAGGTATCTATCTTAATAACTGGGTTTACCAGCAAACAAAAGAATTGCTGGATAAAGGAAAACTGGTTGGCCTTGTTGGCGGAGACCATAGCACCCCGCTTGGTTATTTTAAAGCCATTGCTGAAAAGCATGGTGATTTTGGCATTTTGCAAATTGACGCACATGCTGATCTGCGAAAAAATTATGAAGGTTTTTCATACAGCCATGCCTGCATCATGTACAATGCACTGAATGAAATAGAACAAATAAAAAAACTGGTACAGGTAAGTGTTCGCGATCTTTGCGATGAAGAATGGGATTATATCAGCAACAGCAATTATCGGGTAGTTACTTATTTCGACCATGAATTGAAAGAACGCCAGTTTGAAGGTCAGACCTGGAAACAAATAGCAGATGAAATTGTAACGCACCTCCCCAAAAACGTATACCTGAGTTTTGATATTGACGGGCTTGACCCAAAACTTTGTCCGGGCACAGGTACGCCTGTTCCCGGCGGACTTGAAATTGAACAAACATATTACCTGCTTAGACAAATCATGCGCAGCGGCCGCAAGCTCATAGGTTTTGATTTAAGTGAAGTAGGCACCGGAGATACTGAATTGGACGCCAACGTGGGCGCCAGGATACTCTGGAAACTCTGTAATTTGTTGCTGGCAAGCAATAGCTAAAACAACGCTGATTTTTTGATTGCGGGATTTTGTGATTTGCTAAGTAAATTACATCCCAAAATCAATAAATCTCCCAATCAGCAATTCCAAGATGGTTTACCAGTATGTAGTTACACTTAAAAATACCAGCCGCAAATACACCGATACTTTCTCTTTATTGCTGCTTACCATTTCTGTTTTATTATTCCTGCGGGAGCAATACCTTTCTGTCAATATAAAAATCCCGTACCTCTTTGGCGGGCTTGCCATTGCTGTAATCACAGGATGGAATTTTTATCTGCAAAAAAAGAAGGCCAAAACAGTGTATTACAGCAGCGCTTTATTTATTGCCGCAATTGGCTGGGTAACCATGCCCTATCTTTCCTGGTTGTTTTTACCTTTTGCATTAATGGGTTTATTTGAACGGCAGGCGAAACTACCACTGGAAGTGGGTTTTACAGATACTGAAATCGCTATGAATACGGTTATCCGCAAACGATACAAATGGACAGATTTTAATAATATTATTTTAAAGGATGATCTGCTTACGCTTGATTTTAAAAACAACCGCCTGCTGCAACGTGAAACTATTGATGAAGAAGGCGATGCAGCGGAAGATGAATTTAATATTTATTGCAGGGAGCAACTGGAAAGAAGTTGTAAGTTTTAAGTCCTTTTGCGAAGGGCGGTAGGGAATATGAGACGTGAACGAGAGAGCGCCGCAACAAGACTTACGCCTGACGTCTCACACCTCACGCTCATAAATATCTCACAAATACCATGTATCGCAATTCAGAAATTGTGGATTTTTTCAGAGATTGCATCTGGTTAAAAACTGGTCATATGAATGCACTCGCCATTACTATTGTCCATCCTGCTTATGAGAGTCTTAAACGCATGGGCCGTTTTCTTCATTTTATTGCAGGCCTTCTTATACTTTTCAACGCTGTTCACCAATTGCAGCAACCTTCACTCAATCACCTTTATTTCTGGTGCCAGTTGTTTATTGGCATAGATATTTTTATAGTTGTATTTACCAACCGTAACCTCGTACAGGAATTACCCAGGATGAATACAGTATTCCGTTTTATTGAATGCATAATTTTTTTAGGCGCTGCGGCCATCCTTTTATCAGAAAGAAATTTTATAATGGGCTGCGTTTTGATATCAGTCAGCGCTGCCTACGCTTACCTGCTGTTTTGTGAGCAAAAAATAAGCACGGCTGAAATGGTTAAATTCAATCACATCGGCATAACTATTTCAGGAATTCCACAAAGCGAGTTTTTTTCATGGTCGCGCATCAACGATATAGATATCCATTACGACAGTATCAGTATTCAAACCTCCGAAAACAAAAAATTGTATTTCCCCCTCCGCCAAAATCTTCAATTCGAAGAACTGGATCAAATTCACGAATTTTGCAGACATTATTTGAAAACGTGAGGCGTCAGACCTGAAACAGAGGAAGTTACAGACTTTCCGGGATTACTACTGGCGATTGCCGTCTGACGTTTAACGACTAAAAGCTAATAGCTAATGACGCCTTACATTCTTTATTCAGACGGAAAAGGAAATATTTTTGAAGACACGGGTCTGTACGCCACCGGCCGCAGTGGGTGGGATGCCTATCCCGTTGACCCCGCTGACTGGATTGAACTGCCTGAAGGAGGTTCTTTATACGAATTACCCGGCAGGCGGGGCATTGGCATAGATGTAGAAACAGGTGATATGCGTTTATGTGAAAAAGGATGGGCTGTGGCAGCCTTTATCCCACCAGCACATACCGGTCTGTACATTGCTGCTTACGAAACAGCACCCGGTGCACCTACACTCCCCTTATTTTGTTATACTGCTTCAGGTTGGTACAATGATAAATTTTATGTGCCCGCTGTGCGGATTGAACAGGACGTACGACAGGAATCTGCTGGTTATGACAATGCAAAAATTAAATCAGGAACCGAACACCTGTTACAATCTTATCCGCACAATCGTTTGGTTAAGCACCTGATGGAAAATTGCTGTCTTACCTATAATTGTCCCGCAGCAAGAAATTTGTCATTGGCAAGATGGGAATGTCCGATTCCTACTTCACCTGCCTGCAATGCCAATTGCATCGGCTGCATTTCTTTTCAGCCACAGGAAGAAACGATTCCTTCTACACAGGACAGGCTAACTTTTAAACCAACTGCTGAAGAGATAGTTGAATTTACTGTACCGCATCTTGCAACGGCGCCTTTCCCATTGTATCTTTTGGACAAGGCTGTGAAGGTGAACCATTGCTGATGTGGGAAACCATCCGCGCTTCTATTATTGAAATGCGCAAACATACAGAACGCGGTAGCATTAATATTAATACCAATGGCTCTAAGCCCGATGCAGTGAAAGCATTGTGTGAAGCAGGTTTGAACAGCATTCGCGTAAGTACCAACTCAGCAAGAAAACATATCTATGAAGCCTATTACCGGCCCAATAATTATAGTTTTGAAGACATTGTAGAAAGCCTGAAGGTGGTTCGCAGTTATGGTGGGTGGACCAGCATTAACTATTTTGTTTTTCCGGGCATGACAGATAGCATAGAAGAATATGAAGCATTGAGAAAACTGATTAGAGAAACAGATCTCTGCATGATACAATGGCGCAATTTTAATATTGATCCTGACTGGTACCTCGGAAAAATTGGCGTTGCCGAAACAGGCGAATGCATGGGCATTAAACAATTACAGGAATTAATTCATGAAGAATTTCCCAATGTAAAATATGGTTATTTTAATCCACCGATAGAACGGATTAAAGGAAATTTTGAAATGGATTTTGCACACACGTAAAAAGGAATTAGGAATTTGTTATCATTGTCGTTCTCACCGGTACCCCCGCAAGACGCCTATTTTCCCGTTGGCTTTATTCTACAGCTGAAAATGGAATGGCTGAAATGCTTACTAAAGCTGAGTTATAGCCCCAGAGGGAAAATCAGCAGCGGCGGGGGTACGAAGCCCGCCGGCTTTGAGGCGATCAATCAAAAGAAATTAACCGGACAATAGTGATTCCTAATCCCTAATCCCACAAAAAGAATGGCTTTAACCAATATTCAAAAAAACATCTATACCGGCATAGGATTGGCGCTGATTACAGTTATTATCTGGTCAGGTAACTATGTAATAGCAAAAGGCATTGCTAAACAATTGCCACCGGTAAGCATAGCTTTTTACCGCTGGGGATTGGCTTCTGTCTGCATTTTACCATTTGCTATTAAAAAAATGCAGCAGCAAAAACAAATCATTCTTGCCAGCAAAGCATATATTTTCTGGACCGCACTTACAGGTGTTGCTGTCTTCAATACGTTTATTTATTTAGCCGGTCATTATACTTCTGCTATTAACCTTGCATTGATTGGTACTACATCGGCTCCGGTATTTGCTACCTGTATGGCTGCTTATTTTTTAAAGGAACCTGTGGGCAGGTACCGCATAACGGGGATGCTTATATGCATCATCGGCATTCTGTTCCTGCTGAGCCAGGGCAATATGCAAAAGCTGGCACATCTTCATTTTGGTAAAGGCGATGTGCTGGTGCTTATCAGCGCTTTTGTTTTTGCTATTTATAATACATTGGTCAAAAAAAAGCCGGCTGCTATTTCACCCATTGTTTTCCTGGCAGTCATATTTATACTGGGCAGCCTGTTTCTGTTGCCGTTTTATTTATATGAAATAAACCATACAGCTGCCGTAAGCTGGAACCTTAGCATGCTGGCTATTATTTTATACCTCGGCATTGGCAATTCCATTATTGCTTTTTTTTGCTGGAATGCTTCCATAGAAAAAATGGGTGCTTCCAGAACTGTCCTGTTTGGTAACCTGATACCCGTGTTCAGTACTATTGAAGCGGTGATTTTTTTAGGGGAAGCGTTTTCAGATATTCATTTAATAAGCGGGCTGCTTGTAATTAGCGGGTTAATAATCGCTAACATTAAAACAAAATCTGCAAAGCCGGTATGACAACAGAACTCATATTACTTTGTGCGGCCGCTTTTACAGCAGGATTTATAGATGCCATTGTTGGCGGAGGCGGCTTAATACAAACACCGTCTGCCCTGGTATTATTACCGCAATACCCGGTAGCAACCGTTATAGGCACGCTAAAAATACCTGCGTTCACCGGTACATTTTTTGCAGCCGCCCAATATGCTAAACGTGTTTCTTTTAATTATAAACAACTTGCATTAATGATGAGCATTGCCTTTATAGCTGCATTTGCCGGATCCAGTCTGCTCTCTGCTGTAAGTAACCATTTTATGAAACCGTTGCTGCTGGTTGTCTTAATAGCAGTGGCTGTTTATACATGGCTGAATAAAAACTTTGGCAATCATACAGAAAAAACACATTCTGTAAAAAGAGAATGGTGGTATGCAGTGCTGATTAGTTTAGTCATTGGTTTTTATGACGGATTTATAGGACCGGGCGCAGGAAGTTTTCTTGTATTGTCTTTTATAACTTTACTGGGTTTTGATTTTTTAAGAGCCAGTGCCCACGCTAAATTTGTAAACCTGGCTACCAACCTGGGTTCTATTGTTTTTTTTGCAGCCAGTGGAAAAATCATTTATACCATAGCCCTACCTATGGCGGTTTGCAATGGCATAGGCGGATTGCTGGGCGCCAGACTGGCGCTGTTGAAGGGAAATGCCTTTATCCGCATATTGTTTCTAATAGTTGTAACCGGAACCATTATACGCTTTGCCTATGACGTCTTCTTTAAATAAAAAAATTATTATTGTTGGTGCCAGTTCCGGTATAGGAAAAGAACTGGCTGTATTATATGCGCAGGCCCGGTGCAGCATTGGCATCACTGGCCGGCGTATTGAATTACTTGATGAGATAAAAAACGAGTTCCCCGACCAGGTTAAAACAGCGGTTTTTGACGTAATGGGCAATGACAATATTCTTCATCTTGAAACGCTGATACAAAAACTGGGCGGGCTTGATTTGTTTATTTACAACGCCGGTTACGGAGATGTGAGTGACGTACCTGACTGGCAAATTGATAAAACAACGGTCCTTACCAATGTAAATGGTTTTACCGAAATGGTTAATTACACTTATAATTATTTTGTAAAACAGGGTTACGGACACATAGCGGCTACTTCTTCTGTTGCCTCCATTGCAGGCAATCATTTTGCACCGGCCTACAGCGCCAGCAAGGCTTTTATGAGCAATTATATGGAAGGTATTTACCTGAAAGCAAAAAAGAATAAATTACGTATAACCATTACAGATATACAACCCGGATTTGTAAAAACCAAAATGGCAAAAGGACCCGGCCGTTTTTGGGAAGCAACTGCCCTGAAGGCTGCTGTACAAATCAGGGATGCCATCGAAGCAAAAAAATTCAGGGTATACATAACCAAACGCTGGTGGCTCATTGCACAATTATTGAAAATGCTGCCGGGCTGGTTGTACAGAAAAATGTGAAGATGCTGCCCCATCCGGTTTTCCCCAACAGGGAAAGCCAGCATTGCACAGCCCACATCTTTCGAAATTATAAGAATGCATATTAAGGATGTGTCCTCAATTCCAACTATTGCTTTGCTACTATCGGGGAAAATAAAAAGAAAAGGCGGTTACGTAATGTAAGGTCATTAAAAAAAGCGGGGGGCTGTGTTTCGCTCCACTCCCTGCCGGGGGAATCTGATGCAGGCTTCTACCATACATTCCTCGGGCACCAGTCGCCATATTTATTACCAATTAAAAATCCCAGCACAATTTCGTGTGTGCCTTTTGTAACAGTATTTAATTGCGAGGTAGTATAATCATATGCATAGCTGACATTAAAAGTATTGGAAACATTCAAACCAACCATCGCATTAAATCCATCTTTTAACCTGTACCCCACTCCTGCCCATAGCAAATCCCGGTATTGAAATTTTGTATTGATGTCGAACTGTGCGGGTGTGGGCTGCACATATTTCAGCATAATACTTGGTATCATTGAAATATCTTCATTAATCAGAAACCGGTAACCCGCCGTTGCAAAAAGATGTGGCACCAGTTTGCCCGGCTCCTGCTGCACCTTGTTATCAGAAAAATAGATTTTTTGCGGAATAATCTGCTGCGCAGAAAGACCAATAAAATAATCGGCTGAATACACCCATCCACCAGCGCCAAAATCTGGTTTCAGGCTGTTAATCTCTCCTGAATTGTAGACCGCAGGATCGATAGGACTGGCGGTACCAAAATCAAGCTTACTGCGGTTTAAAGAAATGTTTCTTACGCCCGCTTCGAAACCTGCGGCTATACTTGTTTGTGCGCTGATACCTATATGATATGCGTAGCTAATGTAGCCGGCAAAACGATTAAGCGGGCCAGTTCTGTCGTTAATAATTTTTAAACCGATACCATGGTGTGGTTTGGCTGCTTCATAATCCTGCCAGAAATTTTTACCGCGCGGATTTTCCCCGGGCATATCAAAAGAAGTGGCGGTGGTGCGGTCGTCTTTTTTTCCCAATGGTTTGTGAATGGTCAGGTAGGTGGTAACAGGTGCATCCTGTAAGCCAACCCACTGGTGCCGGTGACTGATTTTAACATCTGTATAGTTTTCAATACCCGTAAGTGCTGGGTTAAGAATATAATTATTGATCAGGTATTGTGTATACTGCGGTTGCTGTTGGGCAGCTGCACCAGTAAATATTATCCCTGCGCACAAAATCATAAATAACTTTCTCATCAGTAAAGTTGTTTTGTTTTTATCTGATTATAGTTACGGATCCGTTTACCTGGGTCCGCCCGCTTCCCGGATTGATAATCCAGTAATAAGTTCCTACCGGCAATGACTGACCGTTTACTTTGCCATCCCATGCCCTCGCATAACCGGTTGAGCGAAACACCACTTGCCCGTACCTGTTATACACGTCAACCCGGCAATCCGGGTACGAATCAAGGTAAAGAATTACCCAGGTATCATTGATGCCATCGCCATTGGGTGAAAAGGCATTGGGTACTTTTATATTCTTTAATACTTTTACTGTTACATCATCAGCCGCTTTGCATCCATCGGAAGATATTACCTGTAATGTATAAATTATATCCCGGGGAGCGGTTACTTTAGGGGTTGCGATGGTTGCATTGTCAAGAAAATCAGCTGGCGTCCATAAATAGCCGGGGTTATTGCCGCTTGCCCTACCATCCAGCGTTATAAAACTTCCTTCCAGTAAGTATTTATCGGCACCTGCAGTCATTACCGGCGTGGGATATACAAGAATAGCCTGACTGGTATCAGCCTTACAACCACTCGTTGTTGTAACCGTGTACCTGATTGAATCAATACCGGGCCCTGCCTGTGCGGGATTAAAAATACCGGCTGCGGTAATACCTTTTCCTGAATAAACACCGGCGTTTGCAAAAACCGAATTATCCCTTGCCGCTGTAACCTGGAATGGGGTTACTTCTTCGCATACCGCCGACATTGCATCAAACTGCAATTGCGGACTTGCCTGCAGGGTAATGTTTGTAATGGCCTGGCTAATGCAACTGTTACCTGAATAGACCACATATCTTACCTGGTAATTTTTGCTGGCAGGCGAACCAAAGTCTGCATATTTATAAGAATACACTTTTCCTTTTACCGGAAAACTATCAACTGTTTTAGCCAGCGGGTTACCGGTATAATCCCAATAAATTTCTGCACGTATAATATTACCAAAATCAACGGTAGAAGCATCCGTAATACTAATTGCTTTATTGCTGCACAATGATGAAGCGTTGTTAACTGAAAAAACAGCTGTTGGCACGGCGCCATTCACTGTAAATTTTTTGGTGGTATCTTTTATACATCCGTCTTTACTGGTTACCGTAAGTTTTACATCGTATATACCGGCCGCTGCAAAACTTCCCTTACCATTTTTTTGATTGTCAATGGTGTTATTACCAAAGTTCCATAAATAAATAAAGGCATTTCCGCTGTTGTCTGCTATATAACTGCTATCATAAAATTGTGCAACGGGATCACTTAAACAAATAGCGGGCGAAATAAAGTTAGCTACCGGCAAATAATTAACAGTAACCGGAATTGTTTTTACAAGGCTTTTACAACCGCTGCTTATTTCAACCTGCAGTGTTGCATTGTATACACCTGTAGTAATATAATTATGCTGTACGGGACTATTGTCAGTTTTTACAATGGCCGTTGAATTATCTCCAAAATCCCAGTACCATTTTACAAGAGTGCTGCCAGCAGCAGCGGTAGAATTATCAATAAATGTTGTTGTTTTATTGAGACAGGCTGCTGCCTGTAGTGCAAATGAAGCCGTCGGCGGCGGAAATATTTTAATGGTTTGTGAAACCGTATCTGATAAACAACCCACATCTGTGATAACAGCAAATTTTACGGCATAGCTTCCACCGGTTGTATAAGTATGGGCAGGATTACCGGAACCGGCAATAACACCATCGCCAAAATCCCAGATATACTTAATTATTTGTCTTCCGTTGCTTTCAGCAGTATCCTTAAACAATACCGGGTCTGTGATGCAACCATTGTTTGAAAAACTGAAGGCAATCTTTGGTCTTTCATATATCTGCAAGTCATAATTAATTTCCTGCTCGCCTCCGCAACCATCAACCCCGGGATTGGTAGCTACCACTTTTACGGGGTAACTGCCAATATTGGGTATGATAAAGAATTTGTTAAGCGAATAGCGGTACAATGTTTTGTCATTTACTATCCAGCTGGAATCATAAACCGGTGAAGAAATAATAGTATCCGTGAATAAACCGTTAAACTGCCAGCGTATCTGCAGCGGCTGGTAAGGAAAAGTCATGGCGAATTTTAATGGCGAGTTTTTGCAGCCTGCCGGAAAGTTTACAATAGCATATTTATTATCAATAGATATAAACTGGTATAAGTCTTTAAGGTTGGTACCTGCGCTGTATCCATAAGATTCCGCATTGCCAAAACCATAGGCAACAGCGTTAAAACCGGAATCGCAGGTAATATTATGGCTGCCTCTTGCTACTGCTACCTGCGTATAAGCATAGTTACTGTTTTGCGGAACTGGTGTAAAGATGGCAATAGCGGCACCATCTATTCTAAAAGAATTGATAGCAGAAGGCGTATTGGGCAATACCGCATTAATATAATGTTCATTAATATTGGTAGAGCCGGTGGACGGCTGCATGGAATTTACCGTAACTGATGCAATGGTTTGTTCTGTGGGATTCAGGTAAATCATTTCCGGATCGCCATTGCCTTTATTGTTGCTGCAACCACCGCTGGTAAAATACTGGGCTACCAGTATGGGCTTATCGGACTGAATAAAATTTGCCTGGTTATTGCTAAATTCATAATACTGGCTGTTGATAAAGCTGTTTATTAACTGACCGTTCAGCGTCACCTTTGCTGAAGGGTCTGAAATAAATATCCTGTAGAAATTAATTTGTCCTTTTTTATCCGCCGTATTGATGCTTGGAACTGTAATATAATTTTTACCCCATGTGCTTACCGGGTACATCTGCTGATAAAGATTATCTGAGGTACCGGCCGTATTACCACATCCTATAGATATTTTTCCGCTGCCGCAAAAAACCGCAATCTTTTTACAACCACCCGTGGCTGAGCTTACGGATCTTATTTTAGAACCCGTTAGATCTGAAGGCGACAAAACCTGGTATATCTGACCCTGCGTAAGCGAATAGGTATAGGTGGTATTGGCCAGCAATCCACCCCTGGTATTTTGTGAAGGCGTTACTTCAATGGTAGTTAAACCTGTATCTGCAGCAATGGCAAAAAAGTAAGAATATGAATTAGATTCATTTGAAACCTGGCTATAATTAACCGAGTAATATTCCTTGCCCAAAGTGGTTGTGGGCAAACATACAGTGGCACCCGAAATAGCACTCACGTAAATAAAGCTGTATACCACCACCGGTTTGTCTGCAGTTACATGAATACCGAGGTTGTACTGACCTTCACTTAACAAGGCAGCCGAACGTGGAATATCAATGGTTGTAATCTGGTTGGCAATAACAGTAAAAGGCACTGAAAAACCAATGCCCGTTATTTGCACCTGTCCGCTTGTGCTGATGTCTGAGGTAATGTAAAGCTGCATCTGCTCGGTGGGTTGTGCCGGAGTAAACATCCTTACATGGTTACCATAACCTATCCAGAAATCTTTCCCCTTATTACTGAAATCCTGGGCATGCAAAATCACTGAAACACCCAGCAGCAGTATTGAAAGCAAGCCATTTCTCATTGAGGTAATCTGGTTGTGAAAAGCAATATAATTGAATAAGTAGTTATAATCTGGTTAACACAGGTATTTGTCCAATTAACCAGCCTGCGGGAAAGATTTAATAAAGAAGCTGTCTGCCTTTTAAAATTAAATAATTGTCTTCCGCTTGCAGTCTGCACTATTAAATTAATTGGGGTAACTGGCCTTTGGAGGGAATTGGAGGTGGATGCTATTGAGCTAAAAAGAGGTACCTGTAAAGATGTTGAAATTAAATCGGTTTTGCAAGCTTCTATCTAAAATAAGTAAAGGCATGTATCATATCAACATATCTAATTAACACAACACGGGGTTAGAAAATACCATTTCACAAATGCCGCCATATGGTCATATATTTTTCCAGTTGCACTGCATCGCTAAAAACCAAGCCGGGCATAAAATTCACACCGGACTGGCTTAGTATAAACTTTCATTCTTGCTTGCCTGCCGGACCCGGTGATTATTTGATTTTATTCATCGCCGCAAAATTTATCAAATCCCAGAGTCATTCTAAAAAATTTAACCAATACACATATTAATAAATATCTGTAATTATCTTTTTAAATAATTAAAATTACATATAAATATTATAAATACATTGTTTTCAATTGATTATAATATAATTTATATTGTGTTATTTATACCGCTACCACGTACGACAAATTCTTTATAATGTTTCATTTTTATTATATAAAAAATATTATAAATAATTTACTTATATTTTTTATACAGGTGTATAGCAATGTTTTACATACATTTATTTCAGCTATAAAAGATAGCCAAAAAATATTAGCAGTTTCTTAAATAAAATTTTAAAAAACTACATTTTTTAGCCGCAAAAAAAAGCCGAAAAAAACCAGTTTTTCCACAGCCTGATTTTTCTCTCCCATTTTTGATTAATTAGCAGTATGAATAAAAGAGTTTTGCATCTCCTGGCATTCGTCGTTTACTGTCTGTTCCTTTTACAGGGATGCAGTAAGCCAATCGCCCCGGATTACCGGGGCATAGAAAATTTCAGAGTAAATGCGCTGGGTGTTGGAGAATCGGCCATATCGGCAGATTTGAAATATTACAACCCGAATAATTTTACGATGAAATTGAAATATGGAGAGACTGATGTTTACCTCAATAACCGTTTTTTAGGCAAGACTATCCTTGATACATTAACGGTAATTCCGGCCAGGGACAGTTTCTTAATTCCGGTTTCTATGAAGGTGGATATGAAGCAGATTTATTCAAACGCACTTGATATTTTACTGAATAATGAAGTCACCATAAAACTGGATGGTTTTGCCAAAATGGGGAAATCCGGGGTTTTCTTTAACCTTCCCATTAAATACGAAGGCAAGCAGAAAATTGATATTCATTTGTAAGAAATTGCTGATTTTGGCACCGGATTATTTTGTGATTTATCATGCTGCTACCGGTGAGCCAATCCCAAAATTCCGAAATTCAAAAATTAACCTTTCTCCCGGGGCATAAAAAAAGACGCTTTGCAGCGCCTTTTTTTGTATAAATTATTCTTATGCTTTATTGTTTTTTTACCGGTCCGCCCCCATCTTCTGGCTTTTTACAGCATAGTGGTAATTTTTTGTAGGCATCTTCCTCAGCAGTTACATCATCTGCATCATAACCCATATTGGCAATGGCAGTCTTTACATTTTCAATATTGGTACGTTCATTCCAGAAAGTAACCTTAGTAGTATGATTTTTAAAATTAACTACTGTTTTAGCCACACCTTCTACCCGGGCCATTCCATTTTCAATGCGTTGCTTACAACTTTCGCACTGTACAGTGGGCGTTTTTATGGTAACTGTTGTTGCCTTTTGGGCGCTGGCCACAGAAAAAATTCCTGTTACAAATGCCAGTAAGAAAATCGCTTTTTTCATGGTATATTAAATATTTTGCTCAAAAATAATCAAAGTCCTTTCCAATTCGAAGGATCCTGTTGCCAATTTAACAAAATGACCTGCTGTTCCTTTGTTACAGACCCTTTTTCTACCGCCATCTTTATCAGGGTTTCATAATTGGTGAGGGTTTTAAACGGCACTTTGGCTTCAGCAAAAGCTTTTACGGCTACTTCAAACCCATAGCTAAATATACCTACCATGCCAACCACCTCTAAACCAGCCTCTTTTAATACATTTACTACCTGCAAACTGCTTTTACCTGTAGAAATCAGGTCTTCTATTACCAATACTTTCTGTCCTTTTTCATAATACCCCTCTATCTGGTTGCCAAGTCCGTGTTCTTTGGGTTTTGGACGCACATAGATATAAGGTAATTTAAGCTGATCGGCACTTAAAGCGCCCCAGGCAATGCCTGCCGTGGCTACGCCAGCCAGCAAATCAGTTTCCGGGAACTCTGAAAAAATGATATTGCTCATCTCAGACTTTATAAACTCCCTTACATAAGGGAAAGAAAGCACCTTGCGGTTATCGCAATAGATAGGACTCTTCCAGCCGCTGGCCCAGGTAAAGGGCTCGGAAGGGTTCAATTTAATAGCATTAATTTGTAAAAGTTTTTCAGCTACGGCTGTTTCATTGGTCATAGGGCGAAGATAAAGAAAGCTTTTAGCTTTTAGCCGCAGGCTGAAGTGGTTGAGCTGTTATTGTATCACGGTTGAAAGCTTAAGTAAGTTAGTCTGCGAAATAATAACAGTGGCATAATAACAGCCTGGAACCAATCAACCAGTCTTTCAATTAACCAATCAACCATAACCCATGTATATTAAAATTTACTTTAACGATAAACCCCTTTTTCTGTGTGATGCAATAGATGCTGCTATTGAACCATACCAGCACCACGATGATGCCATTTTTATTGACGAGTTTTCTGTACATACGGTGAAATCAATGATACATGAAATGGAATTATCAAAGATACATGCGGGTGTATTTCTTCATACCAGCCTGGAAGAACTGAAGAAAGCATTCTGGAAAAAATTTACCATCATCCAGGCTGCCGGCGGACTGGTTACCAATAAAAAAGACGAGATACTGATGATATTCAGAAGAGGCAAATGGGATCTGCCCAAAGGCAAACTGGATAAAGGTGAAACCCTGGAACAATGCGCTGTAAGGGAAGTAGAAGAAGAAACCGGGTTAAAAAAAATAGCATTGAAGAAACCTTTGCTTACAACATACCATACCTATCATGAAAGCGGAAAATTTATTTTGAAAGAGAGTCACTGGTATACGATGACAACCAGTGATGAACAATCCCTCATTCCCCAGGCAGAAGAAGATATTGCGGAAGCGAAATGGGTGGCAAAAAAAGAATTGCCACAATTAATGAATAATACCTTTCCATCGGTCAAAGATGTCCTGGAAGTTTTTAACGCTTAGCTGTAAGCGATTGGTTGCGGTACCGAAAAATACTACTTACACTTTGCCATTATATCGATACTTAATACAAAAAATCTCTGTATCAGATACTGCTGCTTACGTAATTAATTTTCAGTATTGCTACTGTGAGGCGGGATACACAGACTAATTTCTCTCTCTCATCATATATTTTTATATCCCATACATGTGTACTTGCGCCAATGTGAATGGGTTTCGCAATACCGGTAACAAATCCTTCCCTTGCACTGCGTACATGATTGGCATTGATTTC
>JBDSOC010000235.1:0-24019 GCA_039915085.1 Chitinophagaceae bacterium | reverse complement strand
GATTCGGCAGTGGTTACTATCGCTAACCGCATTATCAATCCAGGCATGTTAACTGAAATGCTTTTATACCCGGTTCGTGAAATGGAAAACAAAGAAGTGAGTAAGAATATAGAATTGCTGAAATGAGCGTTGGCATACTTGTGCCGCTAATATCAGGGATTTACCAGTATGGGATCAAATCACTTAATATAAAAAGGCCCATCTAATATGCAACTGTGACTCATAAAACATAGTTTCTCCTGGTCTTTGAATTTATATTTAGTACTCCATTCAATTTTTTTAATTCTCGCTATTGCGGCAGGCACAGGTACGCCAGCACTCATAGCCAACACAGCATACCTGCGCCAGTGTCCCAAAAGATTTAAAGACATACTTGCGCCAGTTCGTGTGGGATATTTTGAGCAGACCCTAATTATATACTTACGCCAGTTGAGGGAGTTAAAAGGGAAATCATTTTTGTATTTAGAATATTACAGATGTTAATATTGATTTAACATATCTATTTTTCGTTGTCTTCAACTTATCACATTCTACAAGAAGTAATTCTCGTTCAATTTTATATTTTTCCTTATCGAAAAGGCAAAGATACAAATAAGGCAACAAGCTTTCTTCAGTGCCATAAGTCTTAATTATAGTTTCGCATTCTTCTGTCCCCGCCGAGTCTCCGCAGCAGCCATTTTTTTAGCCGTGCTATTGCGGGACTCGGCGTTTCATTGCGTCAAATCTATATCGTCCAACGCCATATAATTTGTAATTGGATAAATCCCCTGCTCTCCTGTAATATAAAATTTAGCAGAACTGTGGATATAATCTACCGGACTTTCTACCAGGTTCCATTTGCCTTTACACGGATTAGCATGCATATAATTTAACTTTTGAAGAATCATATCCCGCGACCAGCATTCTTTCCAGTCAAATGAATCTTCCCAGACTTCATGCAGTTTACCCCGTTTTTTATCACTTTTGTTTACACCCTGTTCCAGTTGCAGAAGTAAATCTATGTTACCGGTTTGTTTTAACCGTTTAATTATTTCGTAGCCAATAAAACGCTTGCCGTCTCCAATGATTTTGTTGATATTTTTATTTGTGTAGCGGAATGCAATGATGGCATGAATATGATTCGGCATTATTTGATAGCCTATTATAAAATGATCCTGCTGCTTCAGATAATCAAACCATTTGTAAATTAAATCATAACTATTGGTAATATCGATTAGGCTAATCCATTTATAACAGGTAAATGTAATAAAATAAATGCCTGCTGAGTTTGGTATAGCACGTTTTACCGGCATGCTTCAAAAGTAGGGATCATTTATGTGATTTTGACACATGATTGCGGCAAGTGCGCTTATCTCATTTATTTTGTAAACTCGGTTGGCGGACACATCGCCTCTGTCCTCGCCGAGTCTCCGCAGCAACCACTTATTTTTTTAGCTGTGCTATTGCGGGACTCGGCGTATTACTGTGTCAAATCTGTATCTTGACGCCATATAATTTGTAAGAATAAAAATAAATGCCTGCTGTGTTTGGTATAGCACGTTCTATCGCCATGCTTCAAAAGTAAGGATCATCTATTTGATTTGATGCCTGCTTACGGCGAGTGACGCTTATCTCCTCTATTACGCAAATCCTGGTTGGTGGACACATCGCCTGAGAAACGGATTACATTAAATGTTTTAGTTATTCAATGCGGCGAGTCGTGCACATGACCACTTCCAATTTATGTCTACTTTAGCACAGACTGCGCCTGGGAAGCAAAATAAATGCCTGCTGTGTTTGGTATAGCATGCTTTACCGCCACGCTCCAAAAGTAAGGATCGTCTATTTGATTTGATGCCTGCTTACGGCGAGTGCCGCTTATCTCACTTATTACGTAAATTCCGGTTGGCGGACACATCGCCTGAGAAACGGATTACATTAAATGTCATAGTTGTTTAATGCGGCGAGTCGTGCACAACACCACTAGCAATTTATGTTTACTTTAGCACAGACTGCGCCTGGGAAGTGGAACTCGGGGAAAGGAAATATAGTTTCTCCTGGTCTTTGAATTTATATTTTGTACTCATTCAATTTTTTCACTGAAAATAAATTATTCCATGGAATGAAAAGAATGCAGCGGGTTGATACGTTTTTTTAATTCTTGCTATTGCGGCAGTCACAAGATGCCAACATAAATATCCACCCATCAATCTTGCGCCAGTATGCGCATAAACAACAAAGCCCGGACTAGCCAGGCTTTGTGCTATCTTTAACCTACTACTAAAAGCTATTTACAACCCAATATTGAATCATATACTTTAACGGAATCGGGTAATACATACTGAACAACGTCTGCGTCCGCCTGTGTTAATAAAATTGAACTAACCCCGTAGTCTTTGGCTGAATAAGCGACTGTAAATTTTTTGTCTGTCAATAACAATTTTAACTTTGATATGCTCGCCCCCTTGCAATAACTTCTATTAGTATTGTTTCGATAAATCTTGCCATTTAGTAAATATTCATATAAGACAGAATAATCACCAGAACTTTTCCAACCGGGTAGTGTAATTTCAGTTACTTTTCCGGCAGTAAATTTATAATTTTCACTAAACTGGTGCCTTTTAAATAATCCTACACACACAACTATTGCAAAAAAAACCAATAGGGCAAGACCGCTTAATTTTTTTTTATCCATTATCATTTATTGTTTCTGTCCATGCCGAGTCTCCCGGGAACCATTTAACTTTTCAGCAGTTTTATTGCGGAACCCAACAGTTCATTGCTGTGTCAAATCTGTATCTCCCAATACCAAATAATTTGTAACCGGATAAATCCCCCGCTATCCTGTAATATGAAATTTAGCGGATGCTGCATATTAACTGATACAGAAACTGATCAGTTACAAAGATAACGGCGTTGGATAATGATTCAACAGCACAAGCGTGCGACGCAACGATGTTTCATGGTTGCTAAACTGCCCGGCTCATAAAAAACACCCGGGTGAAAATGACTATTAATATTTAGCCGGAGTACCAGCCGCTGGTAATGATGCCTTAATAAACTGCCTGATATCATCATTGGCAGTTTGTAAATCCTGTTTGCGCAAATACATCATATGTCCGCTGCGATAACCTTTCCAGCTTAACCTGTCTTTTAACCTGCCGCTGGGATCTATTTGCCACATACTGTATTTGGCGTTAAAATAATCACAGGCCCCATCATAATAACCAGATTGAATCATTACGTGCAGGTAAGGATTTTGCGCCATGGCCTGCCGCAGGTTTTCACCCGTTTTATCCCCGGTTCTGTCCCATGGATGTACAGGACCGAACATCAGGTATTTAGCATCCGTTTTATAATTAAGCTCATTGCGTGTGTATATGTTAATTGCAGGCGTAAACGCATGCAACCAGGAAGTCAGTTCCGCATTAAAATCGGGCGTATCTCCTGCATCCTGTTTGTCAATTCCACGGTAGCGGGAATCCAGGCGGCCAACCGTAAAACTTTTATCGCGCAGCAATTCTTTCCAGAAAAAATCAGGTGGCACATTAAAATTATGCTGCAGTATGGAAGTTACAGAAAGGCCGGAATAACGCGCCATTTTTTCTGAGATGTATTTCTTTTTATCATCTGGCAAAAAACCTCCCTTGCTGATAGCCGGTATCAGTTCATTAATAGTAAAATCTTCTACTTCCGGCAGCATGTCCGTAAGATCTTTCTTCAATAAATCTGCAGGCAATACTTTGTGAAACCATGCAGTAGCAGCAAAATAGGGCAGGCGCAACGCTGCATCAACAGGACCATTTCTTTCTAAACCCAGTTCTGTAGGAGAAACAAGTATAATACCATTGAGGTACATCCACTGCGCATTTTGTAATTCCAATGCAAGGCCCGATACACGGGTAGTGCCATAACTTTCTCCAATTAAATATTTTGGAGACGCCCAGCGGTTATTACGTGTTACAAAAGTGCTGATCCATCCTGCCAGGTATTTAATATCTGCATTTACGCCAAAAAAAGTTTTGGTGGGAATGTCTTTGCTCACCGCTCTTGAATAAGCCGTATTCACCGGGTTTACAAAAACAATATCTGCCACATCAAGTATTGAATTGGGATTTTCCCGGATGCCATAAGGCTGAACAGGATAACCTTCATCGTCAATATTCAGCAGGCGCGGACCCGTATACGCAATCTCCATCCATACTGAAGCAGAACCGGGACCGCCATTAAAAGAAATAACCAATGGGCGGGCGCTGCGATCTTTTATATCCGAGCGCTCATAATAAGAATAAAATAAACCAGCTATGCATTTTCCATCTTCATCCCATACAGGCATGGTACCTGTAGTGGTTTTATAAGGAATATGCTGTCCTTTTATAGTTGTTTCATGATCAGTGCTGGTAGCCTGATCAGGATTAAAAATAAGATTGGGAAGATTTGTTTTATCGGCTTTGTCATCTTTTACAACAGGAACCTGGGGAACGGTTGCAGGTTTTTGCTGGGCAGTTAACTGAACAGCATATACACATATAATAACAATGACAACAAATGCTTTCTTCATGTTTTGACTGGCTTTAAAAAATAATTTACAGGAAAGGCTGACAGGGTGTAATATACCGGAGATTTAAAGGTGTATCAAAATTTGTAAACAATCAAATAAAAAAGGACGGAAGATAAAAAATCCCGGTCTGAACCAGGATTTTATGATGTAATTGATTGGCATGGAGGCTAACCCTTTCATTAAAAATTCATCTCATCAGCACTGGGACCATAACTACCGGGTATGGGTATATTAAGAAGCCTGAGGAAAACGCCCAATTGTGCACGGTGATGTATAATTTGCGAAAACGTCATCCTGATTACTTCGGCTTTTGTAGAGACACTGTATATTTCTTTGCCATTACGAAGTGTCCAGTTGGGTAACAGATCCTCATCAGAAGCTGCAGATAAGCTTGCCCTGCCATCTGTCAATGATTTCTCGAAATACGCCAGCAAATCATTCGTGTTGGTTACCGTTACCTGTTTATAAGGACTTGTTGCAAAATCCAGTTCAGTGGTAACAAGCGCCATGCTTATCCAGGCAGGCAATTCTGCAATATGTGTGGCCAGTTGCCTCACAGTCATGCTTTTTTCATGTGGCTTCCAGTCGTATTTGTCGTTGGGTACGCGCGATAGCATTTTGCGGGTTGTCCGGGCTTCCTGATCCATTTCTTTTAAAAATACCTGAGTCATTTGCATAATAGTGTAGTTTATAATGCAAATAAAATACAGGTCACTGACAACCCTATGTCAGTGCCACTTGGGGGCATCAAAAAAATATTTTATTTCAGGGTTTCTTTGAATGGATCCTTAATGCAGGAAAAAGAGAAACAGTTTAATAATTTACAGGCAGATTTTTCATGTAATCGCCCAGTTCAATATGGTCTGTTTTTGTAAATGGCGTTTGCACTGTTTTAATCTTTAGAATACGTGCGACTTTAAAATCGCGGTAATCCTGCCGCAATAAGCACCAGGCAATCAGGTGCCAGTGAAAGGCATAAAATACCAGTCCTATGGGCTCGATGAATCGTTTACTTACTTCCTGGTTATTGTTTTTGTAGTCCAGTTCAACAGTGGTTTGGGCAGAAATGGCGCTTTGAAGCAATGACAAATATTCAAAATCGAAATGGAAACAAGCAGGCGTTTGTAGTTTAAGGTTTTTAGAAAGTGACTCCATCTTGTCCTTGTCAGATGAGCGCATCACTGCTTTTATTTTATTTAGCCCGTTGGAGAAATGTGTTTGTATAGATTTATCGGCAAAGCCTGAAACAATTGCTTCCATTAATAAAAAAGCATTGGCTTCTTCTTTACTGAAAGCAACAGGCGGCAGAAAATATCCCTGCACAATAAAATATCCGCGCTGTGGTTCAAAGCTTACTGGAATGCCCGCTTCGCCCAATGCTTTGATATCCCGGTAAACGGTGCGTATGCTTAAATTAAATTTGCCTGCAATCTTTTCTGCAGGAACGTATTTTTTTGATTGCAGTAGCGTAAGAATATTAAAAAGCCTGTCAATCCTGTTCATAATTTGTGAAAGTATGAATACAATTTCTCTTTTTTTTAAAAGCTGTTTACTAACTTTATGGTTCACCAAAAAAAAGGAGGTATTCATGCAATCTACAGATAAATCATGGAAGCCTTCGGTTATTATCGCGTAGCCGGGCTGTATCCATAAAAATAATCTGCTGACTTATTAAGAAGTCAGGGCCATCATGCTACAAGCGTGATGGCTTTTATTTTTTTATAAACGATGTTTTAACCAATGAAAAAGCCATTACACAAATGCGTAATGGCTTTTTTGTATGCTTAGCTGATGATTTTACTGCTTATAATTTGAAGCCCACTGTAAAACTCAACACCCTGTATTTATTTAATTCATCGTCTGAACTGCTGGTGCCAGATTGTATTTTGGCAAGACCAAGTCCGTAGTTAACGGAAAACACTGCATGTGCTGATTCTACACCAACTGTTCCATTCAAACCATAATCAAAACGTCTTAAAATATTATAGCCCGCGCCTTCTTCACTGCTTGTAAAAGGGTCATCGTTAGAAAACTTAATACTTTCTGAACGGCTAAAACTTGCACCAAGAATTTGTCCCTCAACCCTGTTTTTTCCACCTACTCCAATACCAAGATAGGGCCCTGCACCAAAGAAGAAATTGGATTGACCGCCCAATGGTAATTTAACTACTGCATTAACCGGTATCTCAATGTAATAGGGGCGGGTAGTAGCCCTGTACCAGTTATTACCGGAAGTATTGCCCGATTCAAGTTTTGCACCTTTACCTGTAAAAAATACGCCGGGTTGAATGGAAAAAAACGAACCTATTGGAAGATCTGCCTGTAAGCCTGCCTGGAAAGAAGCAATTCCCTTTTCATCATCCAGCCCACCATCTTTATTAATGGTGATATTAGACAGGTTTAAACCACCTTTAACCATTACCGAAGGTTTTGGAGCAGTTTTTTGTGCGTACGTGACTATCCCACTTAACATAACCAGTGCACCAATTGCAAGAATTTTCTGTTTCATAATGTACATTTTATTTACATCCTGATTTTCAAAAGTCTTGCCAGTCTGGTTAAAACGGGGCAGTATCAAAAAGTTCCGCTTATAATAATAAAATATGCGGCTGATGACGGCTTCATATACAAATAATTGTAGAAAAAAGCCCCCATTTAGCGTTGTCAATTTTACCTCTTGTATTGCAGCATCCACTCATATAAATTCATATTATTTTCTTTGTACCGGGGATCGAGTGCCTGGGACCATGCATCATGGCCAGCTGCCTGAAAAATGGTCAGTTTTGGAATTGTAAGCGGGATATAACTGTTTACAAGGCTGATAAAATCTTTTGCTGCGGAAGACGAGATGGTAGGATCATCTGAATTATGAAAAACCCAAAGAGGAAGATTACCATGTGCTATATTTTCTGCGTTAAAATCCCTGTCTGTACCAAAACTTTCTCCTGCAATGGGTGCAACTGCAGCAAAAAGAGAGGTGTAAAGTCCGGCCATCTCTGTAGTGAGTACACCACCCATGCTGAGGCCGGAAAGATAAATGCGGGATGAATCAACACGATAATTTTTAAGTGCGTAATTAATAAACGAAAGCACCATTGAATCAGGGGGAAGACCGCGGAACTGTGGTGATAAAACAATGAATGAAAAATTATCTCCTTTTACGGTAAAGTTTGCAGGAAACTTGCGTTCATTGATTTCTTTGGCAACGCCATCATTTAAAACAAGCGGCAAATCTTTATCGCCATCACCTGTTTGTCCGCCGCCATGCAGAAAGATGAGGAGTGGATATTTTTTTGTGGTAACCTGGTAATGATTCGGCAAAGCTTCATAATAACCACCAATATAACGGTTAATATCTATTGTGTAAGGCTTTTGATACGGGGGACTGGTTTCAATAATATCATTGCCGGGCGGAGCAGCTGGAACAGTATCATTTTTTTTACAACCATCCATTACAATAAGCAGCATTACAGCCGCAAAAAAAGTTTTAATAGTTGTAAACATAGCAGTCGTTTTATTTTTCATGATGAAAGAAGCTGTTCCTGCAATGGAAACAGCTTCTTTTTTGTGAGATCATTATTATGGTTTTATAAAAGGACCAACGATGGCCAGTACCTGTTCTTTACTCAATGGTTCATCAAATGCCTCTGAAGCAGCATCTGCGGAGATACTGAAACCATTGATGTTTACAATATTTATTGTTTTTGCCTGAACAGTTAAATCCTCGCCGTCATAACTTGCCTGTACGGCAGTACTGTTAATACCACTCATTTTACCGGTAATCCATGGCTTTACATTGCCGATACCGGAGCCATATGCTTTTCTTAAACCACGTATGTGTGCAGCATGCCTTGCTTCTACTGAATGTATGCGTAAAGCTGCTGTCAGGTAATCACCCCCGCCAACAATTTCAGCTGCCCTTCCTTTGTATGCTCTTACACCGGTATCCTCAAAAGTTTGTGCTACGTTTAAAAATGTTTCAAAACTGCTGAATACATCATTGAAAGTTCCTTTGGCAGTAAAATCAAAAGCTGGTGATTGCACTGGTGTACCTCCGGCAGCGCCGATTGCTGTTTTAAGAAAAGCAACGTGCTGTGCTTCATGTTTTGCAATCAATTGTAATCCGGTTAAAGTATCACCTGCGGGGATAAGGCCGGAAGCTGCTACGCCTTTTGCATAAAATTCAGCTTCCAGGTATTCAAGTGTTAATGCATAATTTAAAATATCAACAACGGTATCCATCGTGCCTGTTGTTCCTGCATACGCTTTCTGAAACATAGAACCCAACGCCAGTGGTACTGCCGCCAGTGCAATTTTACCACCAATGTTTGCAAAACTTTTCATAGCTGATCTGCGGTTATCCATCCGCTCATATACTTCGGGATCAACTTTTTCAATTTCTTTTATTATGTTGTTTATGTTCATTGTAATACTATTTAAATGTGATTAATCAGGATGAAAAATAAAAATTGTGCTGAGCTATCAATAGAAAGGGAGGTTATCGCCACTTAGCTTTGTTTTAATATATTTTTGTGCTATTGGCAAAACTTCTGCAGGCTTTCTTGTAACGTCAAGCCCATTTGCATCAATAATTGAATCATCAGCAAAACTATTTTTTGCTATCAGGTCACGTATATACGAAGCGTGACGCGCTTCTACGGATACTATTTTACCTGCTAAAACCAGGTAATCGGCACTTTTGATTAATCTTCCTGCACCATTGTAAGCAGATACACCCAGGTCTTCAAACGCTTTTGCGGTACCCAGTACACTATCCCGGGAACTGAAGTCAATTGAACTGAAATCAAATTCAAGCGCAGGAATAGCGGCGCCCCCCAATGCTGTTTTGAAAAACTCACGGTGTGCTATTTCATGATCGCGTACATCTGAAATCAATGCAGTTTCAGATGAACTCATGTTGCCATAAGGAGACATAATAACTTTTACATAAAATGCTGCCTCTAATTGTTCTAAAGCATAAGCATAATTTAATATGCCCGGGTCGCCGCTGCCCAGGTCTATACCATCGCCACTTACCCTGGCCCCGGCATTATCTGTTTTTGTACAGGCTGCCAGGCCGGCCATTAATGCGGTAGCAGTACCCGCGTAACCAAGAAATTTTCTTCGGGACAGACGCGCAATGTCTTTTTCATTTTTGCCTGTTAACCCTTTTTCTGTTTGAATTGTACCCATTTTGTTTCATTTAATTAGTTAACGATAAAATTTTTGTGAAGCCGGAGCTTAGAAGAAATCTTCTACACAGATTAATTACAGGTATGGATTTTAGTGAACAGAAAGTGATCCCTTCATTCTTAATAAAGAATGCAGGATTACAGGCAGAAAGGTTTTTTGGGTTTACTGATTTAGCCTGGGTTTAGGCGAAAAAAGGCGGAAAGGTTTTGTATACCTACGGGAGGTTAGTAAAAACGGATTTAAATATTAAAAATAAATTTTTTTGTACTTTTTTTATGGTAGCTAATCCAAAAAAAAGTTTTTCCCGTAAGTCCTTTTAGCCCTCCTCCTCTATGTTTTGATCCTGCCTTTTAATCCAATTTTAATTTTTAAAATTATTAGTTTATGAAGCGTATAACTATGACTGCTGTGATGTGTACGGTTTTACTTACAGTTTTTTCGCAGGAACAATACCGTAGATACATTGTAAAAGATTCGATGCTTTCTGTAAAAATTAAAGATGAACCCCGCTTTAATGTCAATATTCATACGGGGTATTCCATTGCGCTTGGTTCTACTTTCAAATTTTATCCGGATGACGTAAGTAGTATCGTTTTAAAAATGATGGACAATAATGTTATCTCAAAAGACATGGTTTATAAAGCGCCGAAAAAAGGATTGGGCGAAGGATTTAGAATTGGAGCAGGCATATCTTATGTTTTGAATGATTTTATTAATGTTGGGCTGGATGTTGATTATTTCAGAAGCACCATCCGTAAAGTAAGGGATTCGTCATTTAGCCAGACCTTTAGCACGGGCGCCATGTCTGCGCGTTCCTACAATGAACGGTACACTATTTCTTACGATGCGACCCTGCTTACATTTTCTCCAAATATTACATTAAAAGCCATCTCAAGGCCCAAATGGTTTTTATATAATAAAATTGGTGCTGTTATTACAATCAGGCCCAACAGTATTGAACATGATACACGCCAGTCGAACACAAAAATGAACTGGCAGGGATTTACAAAAGATTCTGCCGCTTATAGTGATACCCGTTATGAATGGGGAATTAAAAACCCTTCTTTTGGATTCAGCGGCGGAATTGGTGCGCAATTTAAACTGACGGAAAAAATCAGGATATTTTCAGAAATACAATTTTCTCATATTGTATTTGTAGTAATCCGCCGGAAAACAACCAGCTATAATGTAGATGGCAAAGAGATGGTGAATAACCTTACTGTCAGTGAAAAGGAAATTGATTTTGAGAAAAATTTTCAGACAGACGACTGGATACCGGATCCCAACAAGCCAAACAGAGCAGTTACACAGCGCATACCAATCACTTATGTAGGAATACAGGCAGGACTGGTATACAGGTTTTAAACATCAGTAATGTTTCACTATAAAGTCAATACTATGATTAAACAGGCAGCATCGGCTTTCTCTTTTCAAAATTTTGCCCGGTTATTATTCCAGAACAGGAAAAAAGCAGGCCTGTATGGTGGTCTTTTTATAGTAATTGCCTTTAATCTCTGTCTTTTTTTGGGAGCAAATATGCATTCACCGGATAATGAAAGAACTGTAACGGTGATACAATTAGTAAGCTTTGCTTTTATGGGAATAATTAATGTATGGATATTTTATAAAAGGAATTTTTTGGAAGAATTGTCACTCTCAGGCGCGAAGCTTGCTTTTATTTGTTTATTATTTATTGTAATGGCGCTTGTATTATTTCTATATTATTATATATCGGGAAACAATGAACTGATAATGGCTTTTGCCAGCAGTGGCGCTTTCTTTCTGCCATTTCTTATCTGCCAGGGTTGGACAGCCTGGATGACCATTCCGCCAAAAAATTATCCTGTATGGTACTTACCCTCAGTTGAAATACCAGCTATGAGCGCTACAGCTAACTCCATGCAGGTACAGCTGCAGATTGCACGCAAAGCAAATGATGTGCAAACCCATATTTACCCGGTAACCGTATCTGCAAGGGTGAAGTTGGGAAAAACTTTCGAAATGCTTGTTGCCACACATGAAATGCAGGAACGTAAAAACAGCATACAGGTAAAAGATAACCAGGAGCAATTATTTGCCTGGCAATTTTATGAAGAAAAATGGGCTGGTTTGTATAGAAGACACCTCGATCCTTCGCGGAGTTTGACAGGCAATAAAATAAAACCAAATGCAAAGATTGTCATAATAAGAAAAGAAGAGACTAATTAAAAGCTATAGTTATGCAAGCTAAAAATTTTACAGAGCGAAGAAAACGCATCATCGCATTTGCAGGAATATATGCTGCTTCAATTATTTTATTATTGTTTATTTTTTCTGCTTTTGGTATGTCTTTCGGAACAAAGGACCCGGATGAGAGAAAGGTACATGCTTCTTATTCTCAGCCACTGGCGGAAATGGAATTGCTGCACGCAGATAGCTTACTGCACGCAGAATTACAGCAATTACAACAATCTGACATCCGTTATAGCCTGCTGGCCGATTCCACAGGCAATACCCAGAGAAATAATGCAGCAAGGGCTACGGCAGATGCTTTAGACGTCATAAAAAAAACAATAGACAGCATTCAGCAAATGACAAACAGTTATACCGGTGCAGAAGGGGCCAGGTATGCAATAATTATTAATACTTTTAAATCTGTATTAAATGACAGGCTGATCCTAAAAAATACGCAGGCTTCCATGGCTACTGGTAAGACATCACTTTCCGCACCGCAGGATATGCTGCAATGGAAAAATGAACTGTTGCTTAAGGATAATGACATCAACCGTTTACAGACTGAAATAAAAGTATTGCAGGAAAGGGAACCAATTTCTTTAAAAACCGGTGGTACAGAAGAAGCACGGAACGGGGAAAATGAATTACTTAAAACAGCCTTTAGTGATCAGCAAAAAGAATATGATGTGCTGAAAGATAAATACAACCGGTTGAAAACCGATAATGGATCGCTTGCCATGCAGCTGACAGATTTAAAAAAAGCCGCTGTGCAACCAGAAAAAATAAATGATGTAAAAGATAATAGAGTAGAGAGGTTGGAACAGCAGGTGGAGGACCTGAATGCAGATTTATATTTTGCAAAAATAGATTGTAACCTGACGCGGACAGATGCACAACAAATAATTTCCAATGCAAGGCAGCGGAAAGAATTATTATCAGAATCACTGGTGATGCTGAACAGTCTTTCAAAATCACCCGACGCAGATATACAAAAAAAGGCAAAAGAGAAAATTGTACGTCTAAATCGTATTGCAAGTACTTTGCACGATTAACATCAACAATTTTATCTTTTGCCTTTATGAAAAAATAAGGTATTAAAACTAAAACCGGCTCCGGTTTCTGTCGTTGCCGCCGCTATAACCGCCGCTGTTTCCACCGCCACCGCCTCTGTATCCACCACCACCGCCGCTGTTTCCACCACCCCCTCTGTATCCACCACCACCACTATTTCCGCCGCCGCCTCCACGTTGACCACCACCGCCGCCTCCGCCACCCGGACGGTCATCGGCTGCTTTTACCACAAGCGGTTTTTTGCCAAGTGAAATATCATTAAGGTTCTCAATAGCATCTTTGGCTTCCGCTTCTATGGGCATTTCCACAAATCCAAAACCCCTGCTCTTGCCTGTTTCCTTGTCAATAGCAACTTTAGCAGATTTAATCGTTCCGAATTTTTCAAAAATTTCCATTAATTCATCATCATCCAAATCATACGGTAAGCCTGCAACAAAAAGGTTCATAAAAATATATTTTAGTAAAAATAGTAACTTATTTTGTATTGTATCTAATTATAAGGGTTAAGTGGTAGTAAAATATATGCTATTTTGTAAATGTCTTGTCCTGTTTATAAATTCATGCAGGTTTTTCCTTTATTTTTTTAGTAAAAACCGCAAACGAATGGTTTGGAAACCTGGCCCAGCCAGCATCAGTTATTTGGATACCGTTATATTTACAATATGCGCTGGTTGCCAAAACCCTTTACTGGTGGCCTTTACAACAGTTTAAAAATGAAAATCATTATATATGCATTCTTCCTTTAATGGTAAAACATCAAACAGTTCGCGGGGATCTGACTATGATTTCCTCAACGGGGTATTTGAATGGGTATTTTATAATTTACCGCCCCGGGCCGATAATAGTTTTACCCGGAATATGTATGAATTTTATAAGACAAGGGGAGGGCTCAGTAAAAAACAATTGGAAGCACTGCTCAGAATTATTAATGGTATAGATGCAACACCACCTTTCAGTACGGCTACGCTGGAGGCGATTATTAAAAAGAAAGCTTCCAAATCAAGATCTGCCCTGCCTGCAGCTACACCCATGTATAAAGAAGATACAGATACACGGGAAAAATTAGATCATATACTCGCCGTTTCACCTGCACACAAGGGGGCTTTGTTATATATGAACAAACTAAACCTTCATCAATTGCTGACGCAGGCCGATAAAGATGCCATCAACAAATTTTTTCTGCTTATCAGCAAGAAGAAATAAACCATTGCTGATTTTGGAAATTTGAGAAGCTGCGCTTTAAATAAATCCGCCAATGCCGCTACCGGACCATCAGAATCAAAATCAGTCATTTCAAAAACCATCTTAATAAACTATTACCTCATCAGCAAACATAAACCCGCCTTTTATATTGGGAGCAACAATGCGTATATAACGTGTTGTCTTCTTTTTCAGATCAAAAGAAAATGATTTGAAAATAGTTTGCGGTTCGGTTGAAAGTATTGTATTTACCTGTTTATCGAATGATGTAAAATTTATTCCATCGTTTGAAAATAATAATTCTACATAAGAGGGAAGAAAAACACCCGGACCAGGTTGCTGCATAAAGCGAACAGACAGACTATTTAAGGGTTGAACAGCATCCATGTCAATTGTTACATCAAAATCTTTCAGGTAACCCAGCCATTGTTTATCCCCGTAAGTTAATGAGCCTTCAATGCCATTGGTAAGCGTAGCTTCTTTTTGCGCCGGATAAGAATCACTCCACAGGTTATTGTACTTTACTTTTTTACCAATTGCTTTGTGGTAATTGGTAGTATAGGTGGATGGTTCTCCGCTAATCATGCCATTTTTGAAAATAGCTGCGGTAATAATTGTTTTATTGCTTGTATGGAAAGGCTGATTAAAAACCGGCGATGTTAGCGTGGGTATGGTATTATCTGTTGTAAAATGTATTTCAGGTTTATACTGCTCGCTGATAAAACTAACCAGATCCTGTTTCTTTTCATTGTCAGGAATTGCGTTTACGGTAATCAGGCTGGAAGGGCGGTAATAGTTCACTGATTTTCTTTGCAGCAACAGGTAATGATATTGCAATCTTCTTTGAAAATCATCAAAATTCTTTTTTTCTTTAGATGACCAGGCTGTTTCTGCCAATGCCATGGCCCTCGGATAAACCATGTATTCAACCTGGTAGGTGGTGGGCATGTACTCCGTCCATACACATGCTTCTGTGCCTATGTAATAATTTATTTTTGTTGAATCCAGGGACACCGGTACTGGTTCGTAATTATAAATCCGCTGGATGGGCAGATAACCTCCAATGGCTTCGGGTTGTGTATTGGGATCACTCTGGTACGCATCAAGGTAGTACGCATTGGGCGTCGTAATTACATCATGGTTTTGTTCTGCTGCCTCGATACCATTTTTTTCATTCCTCCAGTTCATAACAGTGGCACCCGGTGCAAGGCCACCTTCCAGTATTTCATCCCAACCCAATAGTTTTCTTTTGTGGGCGATTAAAAAATTTTCAATTCTTTTGATAAGATAGCTTTGCAGTTCATGCTCAGTCGACAGGCCCATATCCTTCTTTCTTTGCTGGCATTTGGGACATGTCTTCCATGGGGCGGTATTTGCTTCATCTCCGCCAACATGAATATAGGTGGAAGGAAAAATATTCATGACTTCAGTAAGTACATCCTGTAAAAAAGAAAATGTTTCTTCATTGCCAATACAGAGTTCTGAATTTTTGTAAGGCATGCCCGAACAGGACAGTTGCGGATATACTGCCAGCACTTCTTCTGAATGCCCGGGCATTTCTATTTCAGGAATTACCGTAATGCCTCTTTTTGCCGCATAGTTTACAATTTCTTTTGCATCTTCCTGTGTATAGTAACCACCGTAGGCACCTGCTTCTCCTTCTTTTGCATATTGTCTGCCATTTTTCCACCAGGTTTTCCAGTCATTGTTATCACGAAAAGCTGCAACACTGGTTAGCAGCGGGTATTTTTTTATCTGTAAACGCCATCCTGCGCCATCGGTTAAGTGCCAGTGAAATGTATTGTATTTGTACAGTGCCATCAAATCAATGTACTTTTTAATAAATGTAAGCGGGAAGAAATTTCGTGAAACATCCAGGTGCAATCCGCGGTAAGTAAAACGTGGCTTATCGGTAATAGCAGCGCAGGGAATTTTTTGCATGTCTGTCTGCAAAAGTTGCAATTGAAGCAAACTAAACACCCCTTTTAGCGCACCACCCGCTGTTTGTGCAGTAATAGAAATTACTGCTGGAGCAATGCTTAACCGGTATCCTTCTTTGCCTAAAGTATCGTTAGGCTTTGATTGTACAAAAATTATTTTACTGGTTATTTTATCTGGAGCTTTTGCGGGTTTGGTTTGAAAACTTACACCCAATTGTGTTGCCAGTAAAGCTGCAGGTTCATTGAATGCCGGGACAGCAGTGATTTTTGTGCCGACTGTTAACAGGAAAAACCCTTCTTTTTCTATTACGTGCAAAGGCGCGGGGATTAATGCAGCGGCCCCTGCCTGGGCTTTGCCTGAAAAAGACAACCAGCATAAAAATACGATGCGCATAATTTTTTTCATGCTGGCAAAGTACTGAAAATATGCATAGTCCAATAACATTGCTGAAGGGATGTAATCTCAAAAATAAAAGGAGATGACATAGACGCTCTGTAAATAATAATAAGCCCCGGGGTGAATGATTTCTTTTAGTTTGACTTATTTTTACAAAAAATTGTTCATGGGTATCTCCGATAAATTAGCACAAATGAAAAATGAAAAAGCTGAGGCCAACTTAAAAGCTGGCCAGGATTTCTTAGAAGCCAATAAAGCAAACGAAGGGGTAGTGGCTTTACCCAGCGGTCTCCAGTACAAAATTCTTGCAGAAGGCACTGGAGCCAAACCAGGTGCAAGGGATAAAGTAACCTGTCATTATCACGGAACATTGACAGACGGGACGGTGTTTGACAGTTCTGTACAGCGTGGACAGCCTGCAACCTTTCCGCTTGATCGTGTAATTTCAGGCTGGACAGAAGGATTGCAACTGATGCCCACCGGCAGTAAATGGCGTTTCTTTATTCCACCAAATTTAGGGTATGGCGACAGGCAGGTCAGTGCCCAGATAGGACCTAACAGCACATTGATATTTGATGTGGAACTATTAAGTGTAAGTTAATTTATTATAGCCGAAAAGGGAAAGCTGGTAGCTATCAGCTTTCCTTTTTTTTATTTCAGTTTGCCAATAGATTTATACAGTTCGCGAAAGCAATACCATTCTGTTTTATTGCCGCGTACAGAATCTGGTTTGTTTTCATAAAAACCTTTCAGGAAATTGCTGTTACCTGTCCACACAGTCTGCATCATACCCTGGAATCTCGGTTTCATATTACCGGTAGATTCATTCCTGAATGCGATAATATCTTCCAGTTGTTTATTGGCTACTTCCGCGTTGCGCCATGGGCAGGTAATTACATTAAATCCTTTCATGGCAAAATACACAGGTGTTTTATCGGCGCGTTCATAATGCCAGTCGCAAATCATTACGTCTTTTGGTATCATATCAACGGCTGGCCAGGTATTGTTTTTACTGGCTTCCCACATGCCAAGACCAGTAGCATTGCCATCCAGCAAGCGGTCTCCCCAAATCCATAATTCCTTTTTTATTGTGGCCAGGTGATCTCTTAAAGCAGTTACCTCACCGGCGTATAAGACTGCTTTGTCTTTGCCGGCACAGCGTGGACATTGGCTATGGCCAATATAAAATACTTCATCCATACCTGCATGAAAAGCATCTGTTTCAAAAGCATCGCAAATCTCATCTATTAAAGAAAAAACAATGGCATGTACATCCGGATGCAATGGGCAATAGCTTCTGCAGTAAAGGCTGTCTTCATTGGGCCATTGGTATTTTACCGGCATAATCACGCCGGGTGTTTCGTCAAATTCCGGGTATTTTTTTAAAAGATTGTATGTTTTATTGGCCCACGATTGATGCCCGAGAAGATTAACCTGGGGTACCAGCTTTATTTGGTTGGACTTGCAGGCAGCTACAATTTTTTTTACATCTTCTTTCGACAGTGAAATGCTGTCCCTTAATTCCGGATGGCTGGTATACTGGTAATTAAAATCTACACGCAGCACCAATATATTTACGCCGCGTGGGGCAAGTTCTTTATTGATAAAATTAACAAACGAATCAACGGTGCGCGGCATGGGTGCAACAATACAAAATCCGCGGACTGGCAGGGTTTTATCTGCATAGGTTGCTGCAGGCGGGCTTGTTTTACAGGAAATAATTATTGTTACAAAGATAGCGGCAATCAAAAAATATTTTTTCATGGTAATATAATCCGCTGTTATTTTAATTGAAGCTATGGATAAAGAAGGTATTTTTTTCGCATTATTTTATACTGGCTCAAGCCGGGTTCCCAACTTTTCCGGATCTCAGCTTCTGATTTGCGGCTATAATTTGTTCTTTGAATTGTGCGGTACCGGACAATTTATTAATATTCCCCATTTCTTTACTTTGTGTGTAATCGAAAAATTTCTCTTTGTATGGATATGCATTGTACAGTTCCATCATCCATTGCAGGTTAATTTGTTTCTTTTTCAGCAGTATATCAATATCATAGTTTCTTAAATCGATACCATAGCAGACCTGGTTCATGTGCTGCGGGGTCTCGCTCATGCCTTTAATGCTTTCTGAGTTTACATTTTTTGCAGTTTTACGAGGTATTGTCCGTTTTCGTCTTCTGTTATGTATTCATCGCGCCAGCCTTCTGATAAAGCAATAGCAGATAAGGTGTACCGGTCAACGTACAACCAGTTGAACCAGTCTGTCTTTTTTCCTTTATACTGATAACGGTAGGCGATCTCTCCATAGTAATTTTTCAAATCAGGGAAATGATTTTTATACACATAAGCAACATCGGAAGAATCAAAAATTAATTGTCCGCCAGGGTGTAATAAGGTAGCGGCACGCTGTAAAAATCTCCTGAGCCCTGCCAGTGTACCGGCTAATCCTATTCCATTCATCAGAAGAATCAGTGTGTCAAATTTTTCTTCAACGTAGGTATATATATCCTGTTGAATAATTTTCTGTATACCCCGTTGCTTCATAACGTCACAGGCCAGCACAGATATTTCCAGCGCAGTAATATCTTTCAGCTGTTGTTGCAGCCATAATGCATGGCTGCCTGCCCCAGCGCCAATATCCAGTATTTTGCCTTTGCATAATTGCAGTGCAGTATGTTCTAAAGGCGGCATCTGGTTGCCATTCCGGAAATAAGCAGCAACTGGCATTTCTTCTTTTGGGCCGTATGTGTTATGTATCCATAACCTGGCAGGCGTGTGCTGGTAATAATAATCCGTTATTGCCTGTCCTAAAGGGTCCGTCATGGCATGAAAATAATAAATTATATTTTTCCTGTCCGGGAAAATATTGTTAATTTATGCGCACTTGTTTATCTAACCGGCATCTTTGTACAATACAATGAATTTACTTCGCTAACGAATAATCAGCTTTCTATGAAAAATATTTTTTTACCAGTTATCTCCATCAGTTTATTTTTTTCCAACGTGTGTTTTTCACAATTTTCTTACAGCCTGTTTAATGGAAAGGATTTAAATGGATGGCATGCGGATGTGCCGGAAATGGATACCAACAAACTGGCTAAAACGCCTTTCCTGGTAAGAAATGGTATGCTGGTAAGCATGGGTATACCAAATGGACATTTGATAACGGATTCAGTTTATCATGATTATCGGTTACAGGTGGAGTACCGTTTTGCCGGCAAGCCCGGTAATTGCGGTGTGCTGGTACATGCTTCCACACCGAGGGCTTTGTATAAAATGTTTCCGAAATCTATTGAGTGCCAGATGATGCACCAGCAGGCTGGTGATTTCTGGTGCATTGTTGAAGATATTACTGTACCTGATATGGAAAAAAGACGCGGCCCTAAAGCAGAATGGGGCATTACAGAAGGCAAAGGCCGCCGCATTATTAACCTTACAGATAGTTCTGAAAAACCATTGGGCGAATGGAATACGATGGTAGTTCAATGCAAGGCCAATACAATAAAAGTATGGGTGAACAATGATTTAGTAAATGATGGGTTTAATTGTACGGCTTCAAAAGGACAAATTGCTTTACAGGCAGAAGGCGCGGAAGTAGAATTTAGAAAAGTTGAAATAACGAAGTTTTGAAGAAAAATTAATAATTATAGCGACAGGTCCGGCGTCTGCAAATATGAAAATGAATTAGTATGTAAATGTGATCATGTTGCAGCTGCCCGCCTGGTATCACAGTTCAAATCGACGATAGACCTGGATGAAGTTTTTAATTATTAATTCTTAATTACTGAATAATCTCTTTCTCCCAAAGAATAAAATCCTGTTTATACCAGTGATTTTTAATGGTTGTAATTTGCGAATAGCCGGTAGTTGTAAGCAAATGAATGGCAGCCTGGTTGCTGGTACGGCAATCGCACCAGATTTTATGACATCCTCTTTCAGCAATTGTATCTTCCAGTTTTTGCAAAAGTTGCCTGGTTAATCCCATGCCGCGATAGTTTTCAGTAACGCCAAACCATTCCAGCCAGACGGTATAATCATCAAAACGGCTTAAACAAAATCCTGCAATTTCATTCTCAGTACCGGCAATAATAACTGCGTGCTTGTCTTCCTTTATTTTTGTTAACAGGGCGGTTGCGCTGTACCTGTTTATTTCATTGCGTTTAGCCAAATCATTGTAATAAGGAATATTGACAATTAGCTTTTCAATGGATTTGGCAAGTGGCGCCGCATCCTGTTCCGTTGCCGGACGAAGCGATGGCGGTTTATTCATTTTGGGTAAATTATTCTTCTTTTGGTTTTTCTGTTTTCCTGGTGCCGCTATACAATTCATATTCCAACAAACGGCAATCAATGGTGCTGGTATAAAATTCTATTCTTTTGGATGCCTTTAATCCTATTTTTTTTGCCAGGTCCAGATTGCCGGTAAACACATAGCCAAAATATCCGCCACAGGATTTTTTCATAAAATCTCCTATGCGGCTGTACGTTAGTTCCAGGTCTGCTATATTTCCAAGGCGTTCACCATATTCAGGGTTGAGCATTAATACGCCGGGCGGATCCTGCGGTATTTCAGTAGCTGTAAAATCGCAAACACGAAAATCAATCATGCCTGCTACGCCTGCTGCTATCGCATTCTTACGTGCATTCTCAATTGCTTTTTCGCTGTAATCAGTAGCAATAATGCGCGGGTGGGGTAATTCTTTAATTTGCAGTTCAAGCAAAGCATCCTGCTGACGATAAACTTCTTCATCGTACCCATTCAAAAACATAAATGCATAACTATCCCTGAACAATCCGGGCCGCCTGTTGGTAGCAATCATTGCGGCTTCAATAGCCAGTGTACCTGAACCGCACATGGGGTTTACAAATGGCTGAACCCTGTCCCAGCGGGTTGCATAAATAACAGCAGCTGCAAGCGCTTCCAGCATAGGGGCCTGGCCAGGAATCTTGCGATATCCATGTCTTGCCAGTGAATGGCCAGATGTATCTATAAATATTTCTGCATATTCCTGTTTCCAGAATAAGTGTATGACCGCTCCCGATAGTTCTGACCCAGTGGAAGGCCGGGCGCCTTTTTTATTTCTTAACCTGTCTGCAATGGCATCTTTTACACGCAGGTTGGCAAACATACTATTATTGATGCTTTCATTTTGCACATTGCTGGTAACCGAAAAATAACCACCTTCAGGTAAGATATTTTCCCATTCGTAATTAACAAGGTTCCTGTATACGTCATCTGCATTGGCCGCTTCAAATTTGCCCAAACTGTACAATACCTGGCTGGCGCAACGCAGCTGACAATTTAATTGTATGCAATCGTTTAGTGTGCCACGCAAATGCACGCCGGTTACAAAACTGTCTGAAGGCGTAAAGCCAAGTATTTCCACTTCCTGCAACAACCATGGCGTAATACGTTTATGGCAGGTAATGGTTATATCTCCGGGGATAGTAAACAAATTCATAGGTGTTAAAGATAAAGGCTTCTCTGAAATATGCGGCAAAAACATAGCCTGATTACACGAAAGTGGTATAGTTGTCTGCTGTGGTACCCGTAACATGCAGTATATTTAATGAAAGAAAATTTTGCATAATGGCACTGACAAAAATTGATGAGTACGAAGTAATGTATTCCGCTAATACATTTCCTCCGCGAATCTGGTTAAAGAGCGCCGGTAAATACATCGGGCAGTTAATTTTTCAGCCAGACGGAACACCTTTACCGCCGGATAGCATAGCTGGTTCCCAGGTAAATATTTATTATCATCTTCAGGGCTATGCTAATTGCATTGATTTATTACGCAATGAAAAACCGATGTACCTGCTGTTCAATGGAAGTGGTGGCGGATTTGAAAATGGTATTAAAACCACTCCCGAAATAGTAGGAGAGGGAGAATAATTTATTTTGAAAATTTATAGAAGGCCGGGGGATGAGATTTTGAATGCAGACTGGTTAGTAGATTAATATAATTTCCACATCTTTTATAATATGTTATAAGTATACCCATTACAAAAAAAGATGAACACTGTGTTTTTCAAACATGGTGTTCATCTTTTTATTTATAGCCTGTGGGTTAATTACATACCTCCGTGCTTCATCATCCCGAATGGCCTGCAGGTAAATACCAATCCTGCATAAATCTGGCTGAGTTTATCTACCGGGGCATTCAGCAATGTTTGTTCCTGGTTGCTTCTCCATGCGCGGTCCTTAAAACTACCTGTATACATGGCCTGTAGGCCAATTGAACAATTATGTTTAACAGACCTGGCTGCAATTCCAATACCCAGCCGGTAATTAAAGAAGCCATTTGTAAGGTCGAGCGATCTAAGGTTGTTTTGAACACTGGGCGATTGCAATACGTCATCAAAATTTACTGAAGAGTTATCCCTGAAAAAACGTGCCTGGTATCTTTGGTATCCAAGTCCAACCAGTGGAAAAAGCGCTATTTTCTCATCCTTAATTACATCATACCCAATTTCGGCGCCTGCTCCCAAATAACGGATAGTGCTGCTTCTTTTATCGCGGTCGCCACTCATGCTGCTCCCACCCATTAAATTTATTTGTGAAATAAACTGGTGACTTTCTTTAAACCAGCCAAGTTGCAATACGCCGGTTGCATTTCTCACCTCTTTATACTGTGGAAAATTGGCAATACGGCTGTTTAATCCATCAAACTTCTGAAAACTTACACCGGCAGCGCGTGACATTTCAGGAAACATCTCTTCGGTCATCTTCATTTTATTGTTATCCTGTGAATAGGATGCCGTACAAAAAAGCACAAGGGAAAGAAAAAATATTGTTTTCATGGTTTATCGTTTTTTTTATTACAAATGAATGAGTATAAAGTTTTCAACAGGTTTAAATTTATATTTCCTGATGCTCACAGGAGAATCAAAAAGGTATATGTGGAATTATATGCGCAAAAACTTCCCCCGAATTATACAGGATGCCTGGTTTTATATTCCAGAAGAGTATGAATTCTTTTTGGTGGGTTGCTTTTTAAATTGCAGCCGTTTCTGACTTTACCAATATTTGTTACAATAAAAATATCATGCCAGATTAGTGGGAATAATACAGGCGTTATTATATAAAATTACATATTGAGCTAAAGCATGAAAATTGCTTAAACTTATTACTTACAATTTATGATTTTTTATTTTCTAAGGATGTATCCATGGACCACGATACGGTCTTTGCAAAAGCCTGGTTGCTTCCGGGTCATTAATAATAATTTTTTTAACAGGATCGTATACTAAAGGACGGCCCAGTTTCATAGACATATTAGCAATGATACAACTGGATGTAGAAATATATCCCTGTTCTATATCGGCAACCGGCCTTCCGCCTTTGTCAATTGCTTCAAGAAAGTTAAGCATGTGGCCGCGTGTAGCAGGCGCTGTATGTATTTCTATATCGGGCTCGGTAAGATCTACGGGGTATTTATCTTTCTCCAGTAATACGTCCCG
>JBDSOC010000196.1:0-4725 GCA_039915085.1 Chitinophagaceae bacterium | reverse complement strand
AGTAAAATTGAGAAAACTAATGCCGGATTTGCTCCAGGCTGAGAAATTTTTCCTCAGCCCCCCAGCCGACGAATTCAATACCTGTTATCTGAAAGAAAAAGAGAATGATCCTCTTTAACTGCTTATTTCAGCCATTCACATTAATTTAATTGTGCTTCCCTTTACTAATTTTATTACTACCTGGTTGGTTTGTTCTATTTGCATTTAACCGGATTAACCATCATTGTTTAACAGGAACAATGAACAGCATTATTGCTACAATCTTTTAAATTATTATTTTAATGAATCAATGCGGCCGGGTTTTATACGCGTTGAATCTGTTGGGCGAGTGATAACGGCGGGGACAGTAAAATTGCTGATTGTTTTGCCTTTATTACTGATTTCTACAGTTGTAATGGCTTTGTTAGCAGGTATCAATATTTCAAAATGAATATTGTCCGCTTTAATAACCTGCGGACGGCTTCCATCACACGCTCTCAGCAGGCCGGGACTATCAAAGCTGTAACTGCCCACTATTTTTCCATTGGCGTCTTTGTACCGGACTACAAAAGTACGGCTTGTATCACCGGCAGGATAGGGTGATCTGCCCGGGCGAAAAGAGACAGTTCCAGGTGTTGCAGCAAACTGGTTATTAGCATAGCTGAGTTCAATGGCCAGGTGTGCATTGTCTGAATCTTTAAAATAAGCAGGATCAAATGATCCTTTTTGTTCCTCAGTTTTTTGTAATGCAGCATCAACCGCTTTATTTTCCTGCGCCTTATTATTTTGCTTGCAGGAACTAATGAGCAATTGCATGCTAAGTAATAAAATAATAAAATATTTCATACCGGTGATTTTATCGGTGAATAATCTTAATTGCCTGCTGACCGCTGCAGGATGGAATATAGTACCCGATCCCTGCAAGGTTTTTCATATGGGTGTATATCCGTTCCTGATGTTTCCATTACACAGGAAGACGGACAAAGTTTATACCAGTCAGTGGTTCCTATCCGGTGTGCATCACTGCTCAGCATGCCTCTTCCGGAAGCATCCGCACGGCAGCCTGCCAGCGAACTCCAGTTATTTGGAAGTACATCATCCTGCCAGTGTACCCCGCCGCTATATTCATCAGCCAGGTGATAAAAATTATGTCCGCTCTCGTGGAGAAGCGTGCCTTTCACATAATGTTCAGCCGAAAACAAATGATCGTCTGGCATCGCAAAGTCCCTTATGTTCCTGTCATGGAGAATGACTTTTCCCTGCGCAAAATCCAGCTGATCCCAGTTAGACGGTTTCTCGTGTGCCCTCGTTTCCGTATCATAGTCATGCGCATGCCCGGTAAACGGGTTAATAAAAAAATTATAACTGTTCCGGAAGCGCCTGATAAAATCTTCCCGGTGAAAGACTTCATCGATATCCACTTTGACTGCATTATAAAAAGTATTGATGGCAGGAATATCGGAGTCGGGAATAAATACCAGGTTCATTACCCGGTTAATATCACCTGTAATGTAAACCGGGGCTGGCTGATTGGGCACAGGATAAGGCCTGGTAGCAAACTGTATACTATGCGAATAGTGATGACCGTTACCTGTCACATCAAAACGATAGGTGACCAGCCGGTTGATTGGGTAACCCCCGGTTTTTGTAAAATTAACCGGAAAGGCGGGGCTGAACCATTGCTGCAGTCTTGTTTCTGCAGAAGTTGCAGTTACAGCACCACTGGCATTAATGGTTCGTACAGTTTCATATAATTCCACGTTTGAAACATCTCCCGAAATCTTATTCAGGCTAAATGTAACGTTTTCGGCATTACCCGGATAGATGGGCGCATGAATGGCAAATGTTTCCGGGTTTTCTTTGCAGGAACAAAAAAGTAAAATAAGGGGCGTACAGAGTATCCATTGAAGAGCTTTCATCTTATTCATTTTTGATGCTCCTAAATGTCACAACCTTTACGCACGAAATCAGGCGTAGTCCTACTGGAAATAACCGGTAACAGTACTTAATTTAAAAAGATGTCAAAGCGAAAATTGCTATCAGGATGGATATTTGGAAGAAATCTTTACAGATAATAAACCTTGGTGGAGTCCCCGCTGCTTTATAGCAAGATAGAAGACATGCCGGGAAACTCCAGTTCATAATCCACTGCTGCATATAGAAAATTCTGTAGCTGGTGCAGGTACTGAATGCTTGTCAGGCAGGGAGCCGGATTTCTTAATCTCAATTTGCCATCAAGAAATTCCCAATCGAAATGTGTATTACCAATTTTCAGGATCCATTGCTCGCGCAGAAAATTTCTGAATCCGCATTTGCGTAAGATATCCTCACATAAAGCAATTGGGTAGATATCTGTGCAATCTGCTTCCTGCACAATTTCATTTAACTGCGTATGATAATCTGTGTTGCGGGAGCCGTTAACCGAAACAAGTTCGCGGTTTAGTTCTATTTTACTGTCGTAAATAACGGTATTGCTAAGAATCTGCTGTACGGTAATTACCTGCCCCTTGCGCGTTTTGATCTTGTTGCCAAAACGGAGTTCTTTTGTGTGGATCATATAGTCTATTTTAAAGTGAATACACGGGTTAAGCCAGGTATTTCATTGGAATAGACTGATTTTTAAAGCGGAAGTGAGCACAAGATAACAGGCGGTTACCATACTTGCAATAGCTGTGCATTTCTTTTAATATAATTTTTATGCACCGTTAAATATGCACGTTAAATCCCTGCATTTTTTACTTTCGCCCTCAAATTTTCTAATTCTTCTTCCAGTTGACTAATCTGCAGGCGTTGAGTTGCCAGTGCTTCTTCAATTTCTTCTATGGTAAAACGGGGGGTGATATGTTGCGGGCAATTCCAGTCATACGCTTCAATATGTAATACCATCATTCTTTCCGGGCGGAACTTGTAATCAGGCAAGTATAACAAATCATACAGCGCAGTGTTGTCTTTTAATTCTACTATTTCGGCATTGGCAAAAATTTTCAGCCTGGCTCTTGCGGCATAATCAACCATTATCAGCGCCACATTATTATTAGTAGCAATATTGCCAACAGATACATACTGTTTGTTGCCTGTAAAATCTATAAAGCCAATCCGCTTTGGATCCAATACTTTAATAAATCCTTTGGGGCCGCCACGGTGCTGAATGTAAGGAAACTTACTTTCGCTGAAAGATGCCATATAAAAACTATCACGCTGAGAAATAAAATCAATCTCATTTTCAGTTAAACCATCCACGTAAGTATTTTTTTCCATCCTGGCATAGCTGGTCCTGCTGCCCAGTTTCTCCTGCATCTCTTTTACTGCGGGGGTAAAAGCAATAGCCCCAAATTTTTTTAGCGGTTTATTTAATTCCTGGTCCAGCACTGCATCCCATAGTGCATCACCACATTCATCTGCAATTACAACAGGCTCAATGCCAGGCGGCGTTTTTTTATCATTGCTATCGCTGTTCATAAAAAAGCATTTATTGTCGCTGCAAAGGTAACCTCATAGGTGTTTCGAAAAATGGATGATTAAAACACAGGTAGCATGATAAATTGGAAAAATAAATCCCCGGCGCCTGAATAAAATATATCTTCCTTTAAAATAAAAAGGGTATGTTAATTTAAAGGACTTGAGGAAATCAGTAAAGCTTACCAGGCTTCTTTAAAAAATTAGCAGTTATTTCATTGCCAGATAGCTTTTGAAGGTTCGGGTAATTAATTAATTTTACAAAAAATAATATTTGTATGAAAGCATTTCTTGGAATGGGATTGTTGGGTTCAAATTTTGTAAAGGCTATGCTGAAAAAGGGTGAGCAGGTGCAGGTATGGAACCGGACACACAGTAAAGCCGCCTCACTGGAAGCATTTGGCGCGAAGGCATTTGAGCAAATTGCTGATGCTGTAAAGGGAGCAGATCAAATTCACCTGACCATTAAAGACGACGCAACAGTGGACGAAGTTCTTGCCATGGCAAGCAAAGGTCTCCAGGCAGGTGCTGTTATTATCGATCATACTACCACGTCATCTGCAGGAGCAATTAAAAGAACACAGGAGTGGAAAGACAAAGGTTACACTTACCTGCATGCACCAGTATTTATGGGCCCTTCCAATGCACTGGAAGGCACAGGTTACATGCTCGTATCAGGAAACCAGGATATTATTACAAAACTGGAACCTGAACTGTCAGGAATGACAGGGTCGTTACTCAATTTTGGACAGGAAGAAGGTAAGGCTGCCGGCATGAAACTGGTGGGCAATCTTTTTTTACTGACACTTACCGCCGGCATATCCGATACATTGGCCCTGGCAAAAGCGTCCGGTATATCTGTCGCTGATGTATCAACGCTTTTTGATTCTTTTAATCCTGGTGCTGCTATGCCTGCGAGGTTGAAAAGAATTGCAACCGGCAAATTCAATGAGCCTTCCTGGGAACTGGTGATGGCAAGAAAAGATGCACGCCTTATGATGGAAGCTGCTGAAAAAGGAAAAGTAACACTAACTGTTATTCCCACTATTGCAAAAGCAATGGATACCTGGATTGAAAAAGGGCATGGCCATGATGACTGGAGTATAATAGCTAAAAATAGCCTGCCTTAAATTTTTATCATTCATTTTTAACCAGCAACTGCTGCTCCCATATCACCATTTACCAGCTGCAGGGCATGCATGAATAACTATTTTCAGACCAACAAAAAAAACAGGCTCATTGCGCGGTTAATTTCCTGTACCAGGAATAATATGGTTTGCTACGGATAAA
>JBDSOC010000152.1:0-19113 GCA_039915085.1 Chitinophagaceae bacterium | reverse complement strand
TACTTAGCCACATCAATTCTCACTTTTTTGTTCTTTATCTTCTCGTTTTTAACCAGTTGCAGGGTGTTGCTTGCTTTGGACTTGCGGATTGCAACAAAAGAGAAAAAATCTTTTACTTCTATCAGCCCTATATCTTCCTTTTTTAATTCTCCCTTGTGCGATAAAAAGCCAACAATATCAACCTTGTTTACTTTGTCCTTTTTTCCGGCGCTGATAAACAAAGTGCTCCATTTTGGTTTTTCGGGCAGGGTAGCTATTTCAGGGAGTTCTATTTGCTCTGTATCAGCAGGTATATAGGCAGGTAATTTTTCTTCCGGTGATAAAATTAATATGATGGTTCCACTTGCATCCATGCGGGCTGTGCGGCCATTACGATGCGTGTAAACATCTTCCGTGGCTGGCAAGTGATAATGAATGATGTAACGGATATTGGGTATGTCCAGCCCCCGTGATGCTAAATCCGTCGTTACCAGCACATTGGCAGTGCCGTTCCTGAATTTGCAAAGGGCGCTATCCCTTTCCTGCTGTTCCAGCGCACCATGATAAAACACGCTTACAATGCCTTTTTCTTTCAGGATAGCACTTGTTCTGTCTACTGACTCCCGGTGGTTGCAAAATACAATGGCAGACCGGTTGCCCAGCATGCAAATCAGCCTGAATAATGTGTCAGATTTATCCTTATCACTGCTCAGCAACGTTTTAACCCATAATTTTTCAGTGTCAGCAGCGCCGGTTCCTGAAAAATTGAGCCGTACAGGCGCTTCCATTTTTATAAAATCCGGTATCTCAACTGCTTCTGTCGCGGAAGTCAGTATTTTTTTCTTTATTCCTGGTAGTTTACTAATAATAAAAGAGATTTCCTCTTTAAAGCCAAGTTCCAGCGATTTGTCAAACTCATCCAGTATCAGGGTTTCAATGGTATCTGTCGTAATATTTCCCCTTCTTATATGGTCTGCCAGGCGGCCAGGCGTACCTATTAGCAAAGCTGGTGGTTCTATCAGGTTATTCTCTTCCGTTTCACGTAAATGACCACCATAGCAGCAGGTGACCTTAAACGGGGTGCCCATCTTTTTAAATACCTGTTCTATCTGCAGGGCAAGTTCGCGGGAGGGAACAATTACCATTGCCTGTGTTTTTGTATTGTCAATATCCAATCGCTCTAGTATGGGCAATAAGAAACCAATGGTTTTGCCAGAGCCAGTATCAGACAATAGTATCACATTATCATTGGTTTTATTGGCCTCAATGGACGCAAGCTGCATCTCATTCAGTGCATCAATTTCTAAACTTGCCAATATAGTTGAGGTAGACCAGGTTTTCTTTTGCATGGGCGCAAAAATACGGAACTTACGACTGCCGGGTTATCTCAATAAAATGAACCTTTTTCCTGCAACCCGCATTATATTTGATGATTGATACTGACAGCGTATAATTATTTAACTGACCGGGCATGATTACTATAGAAAATACACACCTGAGGGTTGTCATTAGCCCAAAAGGAGCGGAATTACAAAGTATTTACAACAAGGTTCTTCAAATGGAATATATGTGGAGCGGTGATCCAAATTTCTGGGGCAAAAAATCACCCGTGCTTTTCCCTATTGTTGGTACGCTAAAAGACGATACCTATTATTATAATGAAAAGGCGTATCAGCTGGGCCGGCATGGCTTTGCCAGGGAGATGGATTTTTCTGTAACTGCACAAACAGCCGGCACTATAACATTCACGTTAGAAAGCAATGAAGCTACGCTGGCGAAATATCCGTTTGCTTTCAGGTTTGATGTAGAATATGAGTTAACTGAAAACAGTGTAAAGACTACTTACCGTATCAGCAATGCAGGAAAGTCTGCTATGTATTTTTCTGTGGGTGGCCACCCTGCATTTAAAATACCGGTTGCTGAAGGCGCAGTATACAACGATTATTACCTTGAATTCAATAATCCTGAACATGCGGGACGCTGGCCTATTTCAAAAGATGGCCTTATTGAAACCATGTCAACAGAAGTGTTCAACCAAAGCAATAAGTTGCCACTGAGCAAAGAATTATTTCAGAAAGATGCGCTGGTATTCAAAGGCCTTTCTTCCAACAGCGTAGTTGTAAAGTGCGATAAAAATACACATGGTTTGCTTTTTGATTTTACTGGTTTTCCTTACCTGGGTATCTGGGCGGCAAAAAATGCGGACTTTGTTTGTATCGAACCCTGGTGTGGTATCGCAGACAGCGTAAATACTGATCAGCAACTTATAAATAAAGAAGGCATACATGTTTTGCAACCGGCAAAAAATTTTGAAAGAACCTGGTCGGTGACTGTATTTTAAAAACTAACTAACCTGTATGGCCGCAACCCTTATCACTAATATTCAATTGTTAGCCGGCACAGGAAATCCTTTACAACCATTGCGTGGCAAGGACTTAGCATTATTGCCTTCCATTGAAAACGCTTACCTGGTTATTGAAGATGATGAAATTGCCGCTTTTGGTGGAATGCATGAACTCAAATCCCTGACCTCACAGTTAACAACTATAGATGCGACTGGTCAAATTATTCTTCCGGCCTGGTGCGACAGTCATACGCATCTTGTTTTTGCAGCCAGTCGCGAAGAGGAATTTATTGATAAGATAAAGGGCCTGGGTTACGCAGAAATAGCGGCCAAAGGAGGTGGCATTCTTAATTCTGCAGGAAAATTGCACGATGCTACTGCGGATCAATTATTTAACAGCGCCTGGAAACGACTGGAGGAAATCAGTAAGCTGGGTACGGCTGCAGTGGAAATAAAAAGCGGTTATGGGTTAACGGTGGAAGATGAACTGAAAATGCTGCGCGTTATAAAAAGATTGAAAGAGAAATCGCAGCTGCATGTCAAATCGACTTTTCTCGGGGCACATACATTTCCCCTGGAGTATAAAGAAAATCACCAGGCCTACATTGATCTAATCATAAAGGAAATGCTGCCTGTTATTGCAGCAGAGCAGTTAGCAGATTATATAGACGTGTTTTGTGAAAAAGGTTTTTTTTCTACTGAAGAAACGGAGACGATCTGCAGGGCCGGTATGCAATATGGTTTAAAGCCAAAAATACATGCTAACCAGCTCAGTTTATCGGGTGGGGTGGAGACTGGTATAAAACTCGGCGCTATTTCTGTAGATCACCTGGAGACGATGGATAACGAAACCATTACTGCCCTGGCCAACTCTGCTACCATTGGCACGCTCTTGCCATCCGCAGCTTTCTTTTTACGCATGCCTTTTCAACCGGCGAGAGAGTTAGTGGATGCGGGTTGTGCTATATCACTGGCATCTGATTATAATCCCGGTTCAAGTCCCAGTGGTAATATGAACCTGGTAGTAGCCATGAGCTGTATACAAATGAAGCTCTTACCGGAAGAAGCCATCAACGCAGCTACAATTAACGGGGCATTTGCTATGGAAATAAATGAACAGGCTGGTAGTATTGCCGTTGGAAAAAAGGCCAACCTGATTTTTACGAAGCCTGTTCCATCTGTGGCTTACCTTCCTTATGCGTTTGGCAGCAATCTTATTGATAAGGTAATGATAAAAGGAAATCTGCAATAAGGTTTTATTTACCTCTGAAATTTTTTACCACAGAGGAGACGGAGTTTTTTTTCACGGAGGTAAAGGAGGTTTATTATTGCAGTCAAATTGTTTTATAAGCTAGGACAGTATTTTCATTTGCTCTGTGAATACCTCATTTACCCCACGCAGCTTTCGCTGCTTAACGCCCGCCCGTACCGAATGGTACGTTCGGGCGGGCTTCACAATAAAAATTTCTTAACGTCCGCCCGGACATTCGGACGGGCCTTTTTTCTGAGGCCGCTCCAAGCAATCATTTGTGCCCAACTGGTTAATCCTATAAATTTATCTTATTAGCATGATAACACCTTTGTATGATTCCGTATTTCCTTTTAAAAGTTCGATGGTAATATTATAAACATAGCCACCCGGCGCTGCGGCTAAACCGTTCAGTGTTCCGTTCCATCCAAAATGTTTGTCGTTTGCAGGGACATTTACCGCCTGGAAAACTTTTTGTCCCCAGCGGTTAAAAATGGAGAAGTCTTTTACCTGTTTAATATCCCTGGTTCCAATTATATAAAATATATCATTCTGCCCGTTTCCATCTGGCGTAAATGCGGTGGGAATATTAATCGTGGTATTGGTAAATGTTTTGATGGTCACTACGCCTGTATCTGTACAACTGTATTCATTTTTTACTTTTACCTGGTATTGTGTGGTGGAAACCGTGCTGGCAACAGGGCTTGCACAGTCATAGCAGGATAAAGTTTCCGCCCATAGCCACTTATACGAAGTGGGTGTTCCGCCCTTCACCTGCGGAAGTAATACGGTTGTACCAGGCCTCAGAAGTTCTATTACTGATGGATTGAATGAAACATTGAAAGGAATAAAAGGCTGCTTATTTGCATTGTTGGTATAATCAGTTTCATCATAGAATTTGGATGGAACATTTCCGATCCCCTTATCATTTACTGTGGCGGTTAGTTTATCAGATGCTGGTGTTGCAATTGTATGCGTAAACACAGCGCATGAATCGGGTGAAACCCATGGCGTATAAAATACCGGGTATAACTGTTTGCCGGCACCATTTCCGTCATAAAATGAAACCGGTATGTGTTCAAATACTTTATGGTACCTGTTGTTCATACAAATTCTGAAACTCACCAGTGTGCTATCATTGGTAAAACATTTCGTTCCCAGTATTTCAACCGTCATATCAGGCGGAAAAACATTCACTTTACCGGTAGCAGTTACGGTACATCCATAACGGCTGGTAACATGCATATTTATAATTGAACTATCGTGTGCGGTAATTTGTGTGGATGCGCAATTGGTACAATTGAGATCATAGCCGGTTCCCGTTTGCCAGACCGGGTCCGTGGGGGCTATCATAGGTGTACTAAAAGAAAGTACAATTGGCTCATCCCTGAAAATTGTAGTGTCAGCCGGAACAACAGACAATGCTTCCTGCTTGTACATCGTACTGTTTACATTGTTTGCATAGTTCTTTTCAAGTATCCCCTCATTGTTGGGTAATATAACGGGTATAATTGTGCCGTTATCGTTTACAACAGCATAAAAAGTTCCTGAGGCGCTTTGTTTGATTAGCTGTGTATAACTGATGCATGAATCTGTACTGGCTGCCGGATTTATAAATACGGATCCGAGTATATTGGCGCTGCCTGCTATCGGGTTGGCATCATAAAAGCTTGCTTTCAGGTTTGCAGGTATATCAGATTTGGGATATGCATTGCAGATAGTAAAACTAATATAGGCACTGTCTCCTTTGGCGGCGCATTCCAGCTTGTTTATTGTAATTGTATAATCGTCTGCCGGTGGAATATGAATAAGCGCAATAGCGGTATCATAACAACCATATCTGCTGTATGCCATTACTTTTTTCCTGACTACCGTATCACCCCTGTATGGTGCTGTAAAAATAGTTGGAAGGCAATTGCTGCAACTAAGATCTGTAACGGGCGACCATACTGCAGATACGATACTACCACCAGTTACGGGAAGTGGTTTAAGTATTGCAGTTTGCGCCGGTACCAATGTAACGCTGGCAGGTGCAGCGGTTATATGAAATTTAAAACCGGTGCGGAAGGCCGTATTGTTGAAATAATAATTTTCAACAAGTGGTGTATTGGGCAAAGCCAGCGGTATGGTAGTGCCATCGTCATTGATAACGGCATACAATGTATCCAGTCCTTCATAAGTTACATCCAGTATATATGTCTCCAGAAAAGAAGAACAACGACCCTGTATAGCATAGGGAAGCAGGTATTGCGTACCTGTTACCTGGGCATTGGCGCTATTGGGATTTCTGTTGTAAAATGTTACCGGCGTATTTTTAGGAACTGTTTTATATCCATTGTTATAAAACCAGAAAGTTATTTTTACTTTGGTTTGATTGTAACATTCCACATTGGAAATGCTGATGCCTGCATCAGGAGAAGAATCATCTACTCTTAACGTGAAAAAATTTGTTGTATCGCTGCAGGTACCATTGGTAGCTATCAATCTTATTTTATAAGTAGCAGGAATAAGAAATACATAATTCAGGTGATAGGAAGTGCTCACCACCTGTTCTGCCATGCCTTTGTTATTTCCCATCAGCCATTGATAAGAAGAAGCGCCGATAGACCGGTTGGTAAAAAATACACTATCGAGCTGAATGTCTTCTTTCGATGCGATCACACGTTTATTGGGCCAGAACCTGGCAGTAACACCACAACTAACCTGTGCAATAAAATCTGTACTGGTAAAACAACCAGCCGTAGTTCCATAGGCGCGAAGTGTTATGGTATAATTTTTTTTCTCCGTAACAGTATACACAAAATCGGTGGCGGTGCTGGTAACTACTCCATCTACCAACCATTGATAGCTGGCTGCACCAGTAGAAGTATTGGTAAGATGGAGCTCATCGCCCATTACAGGATAATCAATATTGGTAGTAAAACCAGCTGTAATAATATCAGGGCATGGATCGGTACAAACAGTACTACCAATCATGCCGGTAAGGCCCGTTGCTATGAAGTCGCGCATTCTTTGCGCCTGGCCTTCTGTAAAACCGAGTATACAACCTGTGCCATTACCATAGTCCATAAAATTATCCGGAAGGTCCGGAACGTCTGTAGCAAATCCGGAGAGTGTATCGCTGCTGCATGAGTTTTGAGGACTGGCGCAGGGATAACCACCCGTAATTGTTTTCTCCGGAGGCGTATCACAAACCATGTCTCCACTGGTGGCACAATCACTGTTGGCACAATCCCTGTTGGCAAACGTATGCTGAAGACTGAGGTAGTGGCCGGTTTCGTGGCATAATACACCGATGCCTAAACCTGCTACTACAATATCACCGCCTGCACTGGCGTAACCACCCATTTTCAATCTCGTCCAAACACCGCATTCAAAAGTCTGCATGTATTCCGACTTAATATCTTCTACCACCCAAATGTTTACATATTTTGAAGGATCCCATCTGCCAAGGGATGTCATGTCACCTGCTTCCATATCAAAATCATAATCGCCGAGGAAAGTTTTCGTTCTTACAATACCGCTTGTTTTGCCTCCCGAAGGATCCGTTTTTGCCAGGCAAAACTGGATGCGTGTATCTGTGCGGCCACCTGTAAATGCTCCTGTTATTGAAAAAGCTTCATTCATGCCCTGCAGCGCTGCTAATACTGCTGCATCAGTTATAGAAGAAGGATTTGAGTTAATAATATGGAAAACAACGGGAAGCGTATAATCAACTGTCATTGTTCTTGCTGCGGTATGGGAAAGGGTGCGTTGCAGGATGGCACGGTTAACGGATGTCTCTTTTGCTACAAAGACTGGATCTTTTCTTAATCGCGAAAGCAATAGATCGGTACCGCAGGCTATTCCACCGGTATTTGTGTAAGTAAGGGAGGAAAGTGAATCCCTGTAACGCAGCGCTGGTTCCTGCGAAAACAGGAACAACGGTAGGTGCAATAATATACAGCACACAAAACTGCGTAAAAAGAGGATTCCAGGGTGGTTTTTCATAGCTGGGTTAATGTATCAGCACCTAATAATACCGTTTTTATCCGGGAAATTATAACGGGATTAATAGGTTTTTCGTATCTGCCTGTTTTTCAATAAGGTATTATCCGCACTACCGTATTTTCCGGTTAGCGGGGGATGGGCAGGGAGAGATTGTTTTTATTGAGGTATCGCAGGATGTTTGCCGGTAGATGTGGCCTTTGGTTGTAAAATAACTACGCTGACTTTTTTAAAAAATATCCTACCTTTTAATTCAAATTCAACGGTATATGCAAACAATGCCATCGGCTATACAGCCTGCCACCACGCTGGCACATCATTTTAAATTTTATGAAAAGGAAGACGTTCTATCGCTTACCCGTATACGTAGATTTGAAACAAAATTGGGTGAAAGGATACAGGTAATAAATGACAGGCAGCATCTTGAACAATCCCTGCAGCGCACCACCGCCAGGTATGTATTGTTTGGCGTGCCCGAAGACATTGGTGTTAAAGCCAACTATGGCCTGGGCGGCACAGATTCTGTATGGGTACCTTTTCTTAGTGCTTTCCTGAATATACAAAGCAATGATTTTGTCAGTGGGGAAGAAATTTTATTGCTGGGTCATTTTGATTTTGGGGATATTAAATACCTGATAGAACAAAATGCGCATGGTCATGAGGAAAGAATAGATGCTTACCGGCATGCGGTTAATGTGATTGATGAAGAAGTAGAAAGTCTTGCCAAACACATTACAGCCTTTAACAAAATCCCGGTGGCCATTGGCGGCGGGCATAACAATGCTTACCCATTAATAAAAGGAGCCGCCAAAGGATTGTACAAGGCGGGCCTTTTACCGTTGGCACAGATAAACGCTATTAATTTGGATGCACATACAGATTTTCGTCCATCAGAAGGAAGGCACAGCGGTAATGGATTCCGTTATGCGGAAGAAGATGGTTACCTGCTTAAATACTGTGCCGTGGGTATACATGAAAATTACCTGCCTCAAAATGTATGGCTGGATATTGTAAACAATCCATTTATCGATTTCATTACCTACGAGGATATTTTTATTCATGAGAAAAGAAATTTTATCCAGGCCATTGCACATGCTACCGGTTTTACGGAAGACAATTATACCGGGATAGAAATTGATCTTGATTGTATTGAAGGCGCTTTATCAAGTGCTGCTACACCTGCTGGCATCAGCGCTTTGCACGCAAGACAATTTGTAAATTTCGCGGGTATGGACAGCAAGCCTGCTTACCTGCATATTTGTGAAGGCGCCACGCAATTGCATGATGGACGAAAAGATGAAACCACCGGTAAACTTATCAGCTACCTGGTAAGTGATTTTGTAAAAGCAAACAGTTACGGGAAACAATAGGGAGGATTTTTGGATTTCGTGATTTTGGGATATGGTGATCTGTGGTGGATGCCACGCCAAAAGAAATCTCAGGATCAAGGAGAATTTTATGATGTATTGATTTTGAGAAGTAATGGCTTCTTTAATCCGGACACTTTTTATTGCAGAAAGTCTTTGGCATGCTAACCCCTGTTTGTCCTGCGTTAATGTGTAAGATTAATCTGCTTCAGGTATAAGTAAGGGCTGTGCTTTGATGGCTTCCTCCACTGGGGGAAGTTGATGGATGCCATATTTTAGAAGGGTATTCCAATATTTACATAGCTGCTCAGTTTCTTTGACTGATCGCTGTACATCAGGCTAAACTCCAGCGGACCCAGCGCAAAATTATATCCAAAGGTTACTGCATAACCAGAAAGTACATTGGGGTTCTGAAAAAATTTACTGGTACTGATAAAATTATTAAAGAGAATATTGGCCCTTCCGGTAAGATAGGTATTGTTAAACAACTCATAGCGGTAAGCGCCCTGGAAAGCAGCCATGGCAGGCGTATACAGCGATCCTTCCTGCAAACCGGCAAATACTACCTGGTTGCGGAAAAGAGGCGTTAATCCCCCAATAGCAAATTCATTCATAATATTATTGGAATAATTAAAATTTACCCCTGATTGTATAAGGAATTCAAGTGTACTGCGGCGGCTGAGCGGCGTATAAGCATCAAAATTAAACACTACCCTTGGATAAGACTTGTCCGACACCGTTAGTGAGTCTGGCGCCACGGGCTGCCCATTCATAAAAAAATCTATGCCCGGCGACTGGCTGCTTACAAAACCAAATTCAGTGTGAAGTTTTATGCCACGGCGCGGATAAACCACCTTGTCCAGGCTGTTGTGCTTAATAAAAAAATAAGTAGTGAAAAAATTATTATTACCGCTGAACTGAAAGGCTGAAAGAATAGCAGGCGTGTAAGTAACCGTTTCGAAGCGTTCTCCAAAGCCCAGCGCAAGATTACGTAGTGTAGAGTACTGCGCTTTGGTATCAAACTTAAAAAATGACTGTTTATAAATACCACTCTGCTTATAGGTGTTATATGTATTAACATCAAACCTGTCGTACTGGCCATCGAATGTAAGGGAAAAGTTTTTTCGCCGGCCGATATACTGCAGGTGTTCGGCCCTTACACGAAAAGTCTCACCAATATTAAATGTTATTAAATCGCGTGAATTGGTAATAATAAGATTGCGTGTGGTAAGATTAACAATAGCAGCAACGCCACTGAATTTATTATAATGAAGGCTGAGTTTTGCAAAAGAAAGTGGGTTCTCTGTCACATCAAAAACTATTTTGCAGGTGCTGTCTGGTTGTGGTTCCAGGGCGTATGTAACACGGCTGTAGTAACGTGTACCAAAAGCAGCACGTACCATCCGCGAAAGATGTTGCGGAGTATACTCCTGATTGGTAATTAAATCCATGGTATGCACAAAAAAATCGGAACTTGTATTTCTGAGCCCCTTTATTTCATAAGAAGAAATTTTTACTGGTTTAACATCAGGCAGCCTGTTTGTGACAACCGGCTGCGGACCATACAATGCGTTCAGTGAATCGGCAATTTGTTTAAAATAAGGATATAATTTACGGCCCTGCTTTATACCAAGTTCAAGTATATCTGCCGACTGGGCAAAGCTGCCCATATTATATTGTGGCATCTCAAAAGACACATAGATATCGCAAAGCCCCACTTCTGCTTTGTGATCCTGTGCTTCGCGGAAAAAGGCTATCTGTAATAAAACCTGGATGGCATTCCTGACTTTGTCGGAAGAAAGTAAACCGCCTGCTACGTTGCTGCCAATTACAAAATCCGCACCCATTTCTTTTACATCCCGCACGGGAAAGTTTCTTACTACGCCACCATCTACAAGTTTTTTATTGTCATAATCAACCGCAGTAAAAAAAGAAGGAATGGCCATACTGGCACGTATAGCCGAAGTTATTTCTCCCTTGCTCATTACTACCGCTTCACCATTGCCTACATCAGTGCCAATACATTTAAAAGGAATATTAAACCTGGAAAAATCTTTTTGGTTGTAAACAGGAAACAACATTTCAGAAAGCTTTAACCAGAGTTCCTGGCCCTGTAAAACGCCGGTGGGCAACTGGAAACCCTGGTTTACCCAGGGAAGCTCAACAGTATACTTGCTGTACTCATCTTTTTCTTCCATAAAAAGGGTACGCAGCGATGCCTGGTTGCTGAGCAACAAATCCCAGTTGATAGCGCGGGCCATTGTTTCTATAGAATCGGCAGGGTAGCCAACGGCATATAAACCGCCGATAATACTACCCATGCTGGTGCCTGTTATATAATCGATTTTTAAACCGGCGGAATCAATGGCTTTCAGAATGCCTATATGTGCGAGTCCTTTGGCGCCGCCTCCGCTTAGGGCAAGGCCTATCCTGGGGCGGTGATTTTCCTGGCTGAGGGCCCTGAAGCCAAAGGCCAGCGTTTGTACACAAAGAAAGATTATTAATAAAGCTCTTTTCATAAGTGAGGAATGCCAAATTTACACAGATATGGCTGGTATTAAAAAAATAAAGCTGCCTGTAACAGCAGCTTTATTGTGCAAGGCGTCCCACGGTTAATATTTGTAGCAAAAAACATGCATGGCGCGCCCGGGATATACTTTATTATTATTGGGGCGTGAGGTACTGCGCATATGCATAGCCTTCTTCACCCTTTTCACTTTTTACCAACCACCATTGGTCATTGGCTTTGCTGATTAAGGTAACTTCTGAGCCATGTGCTGCTTTACCAACAATTGGCTGATCAGTACCCGGACCTTTGCGGATATTCAGGTTAGAACTGTCTGTAGTCACTTTTGCTTTTGTACCTGCAGCACCAGCGGCTACATTTACATTCATTACCACATCACCAGCCCTGAAATCAGGATCAATTTTATTGTAGATTGACCATAACTGATCTTTTACATCTCCTGTTGGCGCTTCGCCATCAATGTATAAAACATTGTCCTGTTCGCGCACCTGCAGATTGGAAACACCCGTAGTACTGGCTGCGTCCAGCAATTCTTTATATTTATCCTGTAATGCCATAAATTGGTTCCTCCGTTTTATTTAATGGTTAATTTGTTTTCTATTTTCTTAGGTTTTAATGTGTTTAAACCTTTCATTAATGTGGGAAGACTGCTTCTTTTAATATCGCCGGTTAATGTAATTACACCGTCTTTTACATCTGCCTTAACACCCGGGAAATCTTTAGTGGCATCAGCAACACCTTTTGTGAGGGGATCGTCAGCTGCAACTATTACAGGAGCTGGCATAGGAGCCGGAGCTACCGTGCTGTTGTTAACTACTGATTGTACGCCCGGGATTGCCTTAACCGTTGTTTCAAATGCAGCTTTGGAAGCATCATCTTTAAATGTACCGTTTACAGTAACTACGCCATCTTTTACAGTAGCACTTGCATCTGTTACATCAGCAGAAGCTGCTGAAATTTTTTCTGTTACGGCTTTTTCAATATCAGCATCTTTAACGCCTCCTTTGCAGGCAGACAGGACTACTATAGCAACCGCTGATAAAACAAAAACGAACCTGAGAATGGATTTACGCATAAAATTTATTTTAATTAGTGAATGAAACTAAGATTGATTAAAAAGCCAACTACGTTGCATCAAATATAAATATTCTATTACTACCCTGCAGGCAATTGGTTTATGCTGCCCCGCCTGCTTCCAGTGTCATAATTTTTTCAAAGACTTCTTCATATTGTTTATTGAGCCTTTCTAATTCAACAGATGCTTTTTTATAATCTGCCTCAGCCTGTACAAATTTGTTTTTATCTGAATATGTTTCAGGTAAACCCAAAGAAGCCTGCAACTGCGCCTTTTTTTCAGTCAGCCCGCTGATAGCGGTTTCCAGCTGCTCAAAAATTTTCTGTTGCTTCTGTAATTCTTTTTTTGCTTCTTTATTAATAGGTACAGAAGCTGTGCCAGAACTTGCCTGCTGTTGAACGGCAGGTTTACCAGCGGGTGTATCTTTTTTGTTAGTAGCACCAGATGATTGTTTTTGTGCCTCGGCCGGTGGTTTGTTATCAGCGGCACCTTTTTTACTGCTGGCAACATTTCTTTCCTTCCAGTCGGCCCATTCATCATAACTGCCTTTAAATTCCCTTATTTTATTATCGTCAATTTCCCAGATAGTATTAACAGTTTTAGAAACAAAATAACGGTCGTGACTTACCAGTATCAATGTGCCTTCATATTTTTTTAGCGAATCAATAAGCAATTCTACAGAATGAATGTCCAGGTGGTTGGTAGGTTCATCGAGTAATAAGAAATTGGCTTTACTGGTAATTGTTTTTGCAAGCGCCACCCGTGCTTTCTCACCACCACTGAGTATTTTAATTTTTTTATCTACATCATCGCCGCCAAACAAAAAGCAACCAAGTAAATTACGGAGTTCCTGCTCTGTTTGCTGACTGCCACATTCTTTCATCTCATCGAGGATGGTGTTGTTTACGTTCAGCGCTTCCAGCTGGTGCTGGGCATAAAAGCTTTCATCAACATTGTGGCCCCATTTTCTTTCCCCGTCAAAAGGTTCTGTGCCTGCAATAATGCGCAGCAGGGTAGACTTTCCCTTTCCGTTGGCGCCGATCAGGGCTATTTTGTCGCCCCTGTTGATCTCCGCAGAAGCGTTCTCTACAATGGTTATGGCCGGAAATTTTTTGGTGACATGTTTCAGTTCTACCAGCACCCGCCCCGGCGTTTTATCAACCCTGAAATTAATTTTAATATTGGGCCTTTCAATCTCTACATCCTCAATCCGCTCCAGCCTGTCGAGCCGCTTTACAATACTCTGGGCCGCTGCTGCTTTACTTGCTTTGGCCTTGAAACGCTCAATAAAACGTTCCTGCTGACGGATATAATCCTGCTGGTTTTCAAAAGCACGCTGTTGTAATTCTACCCGCATTACTTTTTCCGTTTCATAAAAATCGTAATTGCCATTATACACATGCAGTTCTTTCTGGTAGAGTTCAACAATTTTCGTCACCATGCGGTTCAGAAAATATTTATCGTGGCTCACTATTACTACCGAGCCCTGGTAATGCAGCAAATATTTTTCCAGCCACTCAATAGAGGGTAAATCGAGGTGATTGGTAGGCTCATCCAGCAGCAGCAGATCCGGTTGCTGCAGAATCATTTTTGCCAGCAATACCCGCATGCGCCAGCCACCACTGTATTCGCGGTAAGGTCTTTCCAGGTCAGCATTGGCAAACCCGAGACCCTGTAATACTTCTTCCGTTTTATGGTGAATATTATAACCATCCAGCACGTCCATTTCATGCAGGCGGTCGCTGTAGTCATGTAATATTTTTTCGTCTTCATGGTTGGCTTCCAGTTCTTTACCGAGACGCTCAATTTCCTTTTCCAGTTCCAGCACCCGCTCAAAAGCGCCCATTGCCACTTTTAATATAGAATCGTTGGTATCAAAACTCAGCAGATCCTGGTGCAGGTACCCAATGGAAGTTTCACGGCCCTTTTCTACCGTACCCGCACTGGCTGTAAAACCTCCCACCAGTAATTTCAATAAAGTCGACTTACCTGTTCCGTTGTAGCCTATGAGGCCGATGCGCTCACCGGGCTGAATATGCCAGGTAGCATCCTGCACAATTACCCTTGCCCCAAATTCAAAAGTTACATTTGTTAATCCTGCCAGCATAAATAATATTAAAATCAGAAATAAATAAAATGTCTTGCCTGCCCTTAATTTTTGGCAAAAATATGATAAACAGGGGGTATAATTTTTATCTCTTAAATTTGCCCAAATTCATAGCGGAATGAAAAAAATAGTTATTGGATGTATTGTGCTGGTAATAATTCTTATTGCCGTTGATAAAATGTTTTTTTCGAAAAAAAACAGTGGAGATCCGGCACCTAAACAGGAAGCGCTGACCATCAGCAAAAACTCCGAAGCGTTTAATGAATCATTTGAAAAATTGCTGAACAGTTATTTTTCTTTAAAAGAAGCCATTACAGCATACGATACCACGAAGGCCAATGCCGTAGCCAAAGAACTGGTTGTTTTTGCTGACAGCCTTAAAACAAATGAAATTAAGGGCGATAGTACCGGTGTTTTAAAGCAAACCGCAGCTGATTTTGCCACTACCATCAGTGGTTCCGCCAAGGGGTTAATAGGGGAAACTGATCTGACCAAAAAGAAGAGGGAATTTCAATTGATATCTGAAGGATTGTACAATCTTATCAGAACGGTAAAATATGATCGCCAGAAACTGTACCACCAGCATTGCCCGATGGCTTTTAATGATGAAGAAGAAGCCTGGTGGATTAGTAACAGCAATAAAATTGTAAATCCTTACCTTGGCACAAAGCATCCTAAATACAAGGCTACTATGGAAGGTTGTGGTGATATTACTGATTCATTGGACTTTTCAAAATAGGATAAAGGTTGCAGCATAAAAAAATCTGAATAAATCTTCCTGATTATTCCCTATAGTTGAAATTCTTCATGTTCCCGGATGATAACCCGGAGTGGTTGTGATTGCACTTTTTTAATAATTGAATTTATCTTTCTTTGCTACATTGTAGTATCAACAGCATTTAGTAAACACAATACGTAATATGAGATTTCCACATGCTTTTTATTGCCTGGTTTTTCTTTTAATCACTGGTTATACAATTAGCGCGCAATCAAATGCCGGCATCAGCCAGTGGCTCACCAATGCAGATCGTTCGCAATTGTTCCGGCTACAGCCAAACAGTATTCGCTTTACAGCAAAAGCCGGTACGCAAACAGTTATAGATGTAGATGATGCAAAAACCTTTCAAACCATTGATGGCTTTGGTTTTGCTTTAACCGGTGGCAGTGCGCAGCATATTATACATATGAGCCAGGCTGCCCGCGCGGCTTTGTTAAATGAATTGTTTGGGCAGGATGATGGTAAAAAAAACACTTCAATTGGTATCAGTTATCTGCGGTTGAGCATCGGCGCTTCAGATCTGAATGATCATGTTTTTTCTTATGATGATTTGCCGGCAGGACAAACGGATACCGCACTGCTCAAATTTGATCTGGGGCCGGATAAAGAAAATGTGATACCGGTAATGAAAGAAATACTGGACATCAGTCCTGCGATAAAAATATTGGCGTCGCCGTGGTCGCCGCCCGCCTGGATGAAAAATAACAACGATGCCCGTGGCGGAAGATTACAACCAGCATACTATGGTGCTTATGCAAAATATTTTGTGAAGTATATCCAGGCAATGAAAGCCGCAGGTATAATGATTGATGCTATTACCGTGCAAAATGAACCGCTTCATCCCGGTAATAATCCCAGTTTACTGCTAACTGCACCCGATGAAGCTGATTTTATAAAAAATCATTTAGGTCCCGCTTTCGTCAGTGCCGGCATTCTCACAAAGATTATTTTGTACGATCACAACGCAGACCGGCCCGATTATCCCATATTTATACTGGATGATCCCGAAGCAAAAAAATATGTTGATGGTTCAGGGTTTCATTTATATGGCGGAAAAATAACCGCGCTTACAGATGTTCATAATGCGCATCCCGACAGGAATATTTATTTTACCGAGCAAATGGTAGTAGATTTTAACAGAATGGGCATGATAGATTCAACAAGAATAAATATTGCACCACCCGTTAGCAGGCTGATTGTGGGCGCCACCCGCAACTGGAGTAAAAATGTAATTGAATGGAACCTGGCGGCAGATCCACAATACAAACCTTTTACTGACAGGGGTGGTTGCAATATGTGCCAGGGTGCTGTTACCATAGATAAAGACACTGTGACCAGGAACCTTGCTTACTATTCCATTGCACATGCATCCAAATTTGTACGGCCCGGCAGTATCCGTATTCAATCTACTGAAACAGATAATTTGAGCAACGTAGCATTCAACACACCTTCCGGCAAAATTGTATTAATTGTTGCCAATACCGGTAACGAAATACAAACTTTTGATATCCGCTATAAAAATAAATATGCCAGCATTTCTTTAAAGGGTGGATCAGTAGCTACTTATTTGTGGGATTAAAAATAATTACGATGCAATCAATAAAATTTTGTTGTTTTTTTATACTGCTTTTTTCCTCTTTGTCTGCCTGCGTTCGTGCGCAGGGTTTTTTAAAAGCGCAGGGAAAACAAATTGTCAACGAAAAAGGAGAAAATATTTTACTGCGTGGAATAGGGCTGGGGGGATGGATGCTGCAGGAGGGTTATATGCTTGGTTTAAATAATAAGTGGCAGCAGCAGCATCAAATCCGCAAACACATAGAAGAATTGATTGGTAAAGACAAGGCGCAGGAATTTTATGATGTATGGCTGGCCAATCATACCCGTAAGATTGATATTGATTCTTTAAAAGCATGGGGCTTTAATTCCGTACGGTTGCCCATGCATTATAATTTGTACACACTGCCAATAGAAAAAGAACCGGTTGCCAGCCAGCAAACCTGGCTTGACAAAGGATTTGTCATGACCGATAGTTTGCTTGCATGGTGCAAATCAAATAAAATGTATTTAATCCTTGATTTGCATGCAGCACCCGGAGGGCAGGGAAATGATCTGAACATTGCAGACCGCGACCCTGCATTGCCTTCTTTATGGGACAGCGAAGCCAATAAACAAAAGATGATCGCCCTGTGGAAAAAATTAGCTGCCCGTTATGCCAATGAAACGTTTATTGGTGGTTATGATATTATCAATGAACCAAACTGGGGTTTTGCGGATACGGCCAATGACAAACACGGCCAGAAGGAAACAGGCAATGCGCCACTCCGGAAACTGATGATGGATATTACGCAGGCGATACGTGAAGTAGATAAAAACCATATCATTATTATTGAAGGCAATAGCTGGGGCAATAATTACAATGGCATTTTACCGGCATGGGATAAGAATATGGTGATGAGTTTTCATAAATACTGGAACTACAATGATGCGCAATCTATCAGTCACATATTAAAATACCGCGATGAGAATAATATACCGGTATGGCTGGGAGAAACCGGGGAAAACAGCAATACATGGTTTACTGATGCCATACGGCTGCTGGAAAAAAATAATATAGGCTGGGCATGGTGGCCGTTAAAAAAATTGGGTTTTAATAACCCGTTACAAATAAAAACAAATCATAATTACGAAGCACTGCTGGCGTACTGGAATGGTAAAAAAGAAAATCCACCAAAGGAAAGTGATGTGTACAGCGGACTGCTTGAACTGGCTACCTATACAAAATTTGAAACCAATATTATTCACCGTGATGTAATTGATGCTATGATGCGGCAGCCATTCAGTAATACCGCCAAGCCATTCAAACCAAATAAAATTACGGATGGCGCTGTGCTGAATGCAGTTGATTACGACATGGGTATAAATGGCGTGGCTTATTATGATAAAGACACCGCCAATTACCGTTCAGTTACCCAGGTAAGAACAGTTGGTAACCGTGGCGGCGTGTACCGGAATGATGGTGTTGACATCCGCAAAGATTCTGCTTTGTATGAAAGTTATTATGTGAGTGATATTGAAGACGGGGAGTGGTTGCAGTTTACGCTTGATGCAGTAAAAAATGGGATTTACAACCTTGAGTTTACAGTTGCCTCTGCCAATGATAGCGGGAGAGTTACTATTGGCAATGGCAATAATTCACGATTGCTTGAAAACGTTGTTGTACCCAATACGGGTGGTATAAAAATATGGAAGAGTTTTTCTGCCGGTAAATTAACGATAAGCGGCAAACAAATTTTGCGCGTGTATGCAGTGAAAGGTGGGTTTAATTTTAAGTCGATAAAATTTGTTGCGGTAAAATGAAAGCACTTGCGGACTGTTCCTTAAAAATGTGGAACTAATATATTTGTTTATTAAGTAAAATGCCAGCATTCATATACGCTGGCATTTTATAATTTCAAGTTCCCTTGCCAGTAACGTCTCCCGCCACAGGTCATGAATTAAAAGAATAAGTCGATGGGGACGTTGCGTCACGGGGCTCCGGGATCTTTTTTCTCCGACGAGTCTCCGCTTCCACTATTAACTACATTAACAGGAATTTTGTGCGGGACTCGCCGGCACTGGCATACGGCAAGTCCCGCATGTGAATAACGTTGATTTGTACTCCGTAGCCAGCAAGGTCCCTTGCAGGAAATGTTGCAGGAAG
>JBDSOC010000099.1:0-20294 GCA_039915085.1 Chitinophagaceae bacterium | reverse complement strand
ATGAAATTTTTTCTGCACCACAATTTCTTACCGGCCTTAAGGGGGTTTTCAGGGGATGGATTTACTTGCCGCGGTTTTTCAGCAATGCTTTACAGGATACTTCTATCTTTTATTTTAAACCTGTTACTAACGGCATCCTGTTATCTTATTTTCAGTGTTACAATTGAAAGCACCACACATAAAATAGTTACTATCCAGAACCTTGTTACAATTTTACTTTCATGATAGCCCAGCTTCTGGTAATGATGGTGAAGGGGGCTCATTAAAAAAATCCGCTTCCCCACTCCATATTTTTTTCTTGTGTATTTAAAGTAACTAACCTGTATGGTTACGCTTAATATTTCTACCAGGAATACGCCGCAAAAAATGGGTATCAGCAGTTCTTTGCGTACCATGATAGCCAATGCGGCTATAATACCACCAAGCGTTAAGCTGCCGGTATCGCCCATAAAAACCTGTGCCGGATAGGCATTGTACCAAAGAAAACCAATACAGGCGCCTACCATAGCCGCAATAAAAATGGACAATTCGCCCAGGTTGGGTATGTACATGATATTGAGGTAATCAGCAAAACGTATGTTACCACTGGCATAAGCAAAAATGCCAAGGCATACACCAATAATAGCCGATACTCCTGTTGCAAGTCCATCAATTCCATCAGTTATATTGGCGCCATTTGATACGGCTGTTATAATAAATATTACTACCAGGAGGTACAATACCCAACTATAACCGCGTACTGCTTCAGGTAATAATTTTGAATAATTAAATTCATGCGATTTTACAAAAGGAATCGTTGTAACAGGCACATCTGATTTTACAAACGACCTGTTCTTACCATCTGATCCTTTCATGAATATTACATCTTTGGGATTGAGCGTGCTGGCGTCACCTGTAAATTCCCGGTATGCTTTTGTATTGTCATTAAACAAAAGGGTTAATCCTATAATAAGCCCAAGTCCTACCTGGCCTGCAATTTTAAACCACCCGGCCAATCCATCTTTATCTCCTTTTTTATAAGCAATGCCCTGGGTTTGTGCAATACGTTTGGAACGCAGTTTTAAATAATCATCAATAAAACCTACTACGCCCAGCCAGATGGTAGAAAGAATCATTAACCTGATGTACGCCTTGTCAAGATTAGCCAGTAACAGGGTAGGCACCAGTATACCTAAAATAATGATCAGCCCGCCCATGGTAGGTGTACCTTTTTTCTGTTGTTCTCCTGCCAGGCCAAGATCCCTCACTGTTTCGCCTACCTGCTTTTTTACAAGAAAATTGATGAGCCGTTTGCCATAAACAGAAGTAATGGCCAGCGATAACAGGATAGCCAGCAGCACCCTGAACGTAATGAATTGAAACAATGCTCCACCCGGCATTTTTATGCCCTCCTGTTTGAACCATTCAAATAAGTGGTATAGCATTTTTATTTTATTACTATTTTTATTACCCGCTGTCCTTTCTGCCTGTGGTACCGGCCGTAACGCTATTTGTTCAGTAGTGCAAAAATCTTGACCAATTCCTCTTTATCATCAAAATGATGTTTCACGCCTTTTATATCCTGGTATTTTTCGTGTCCTTTACCGGCAATCAGTACAATATCATCTGGCTTGCTGAAGCTAACGGCTGTTTTTATTGCCTCCCTGCGATCTGCTATTGAAATTGCTTTTCTTTTGGCCGCTGTATTTAATCCCTGCTCCATATCTTTTAATATTTGTGCAGGATCTTCGCTGCGCGGATTGTCTGATGTCAGTATTACCCGGTCGCTGTACCTGCATGCCTCTGCTGCCATCACCGGGCGTTTTGTTTTATCCCTGTCGCCCCCGCAACCCACCACGGTAATTATTTGTTCGAATCCTTTACGCAATTGTTGTATGGTGTGCAATACATTCACCAGCGCGTCTGGTGTATGCGCATAATCAACAATGCCCATTATTTTTTCTTTGGCGGATACGATATAATCAAACCTTCCTTCCGCCCCATTTAATACACTGAGGCAACGTAATACTTCATGTTTATCTTCTCCCAGGCAAATGGCTGTACCATACACCGCAAGCAGGTTATAGGCATTAAACTCTCCAATCATTCTGAAATGAACTTCCTGATCATTCACTATCATTACCAGTCCTGTTAAACTATTTTCAAGAATTTTTCCTTTAAAATCAGCCAGTGTTTTAAGACTATAGTAATATTTTGAAGAATTTGTATTCTGCAGCATTACAGTACCTCTCTTATCATCTAAGTTTGAAACAGCGAATGCACCTGATGATAAGGAATCAAAAAAAGATTTTTTGACACGTATGTATTCTTCAAAGTTTTTATGATAATCCAGGTGGTCATGGGTAACGTTACTGAACAAAGCGCCGGTAAAATGCAGGCCCGCCATACGGTGTTGATGAATAGCATGTGAGCTGCTTTCCATAAACACATGCGTGCATCCTTCATCCAGCATTTGTTTTATTAACTGGTTCAATGTTACCTGGTCAGGCGTGGTATGGGTAGCCGGCAGCACTTTATCACCAATATGATTTTCCACCGTACTCAGCAAACCACACTTATACCCCAATGCTGTGAAGAGCTGGTATAATAATGTTGCTATTGTTGTTTTACCATTTGTTCCTGTTACCCCTACCAGTTTTAATTTTTCTGAAGCCTGCCCGTAAAAATTGTGGGCCATATAACCAGCAGCCGCAGCACTGTTTTCTACCTGCACGTATGTAATGCTTTCATTAAGCGCCGCCGGAAACTGCTCACATATAATAACGGCAGCACCTTTTTCTATGGCTGGGTTTATATATTGATGTCCGTCTGAAGTGGTACCCGCAATGGCAATAAACGCTGTGCCTTTGCTTACTTTTCTTGAATCTATCTGCACATCCTTTACCTGTGCCTGTGTGTTGCCGTGCACCGATTGAATGCGCACCTTATATAATATGTCCTGTAATATTGCCATCGCTTTTCCTGCTAGTTCAGTTCTATTTTTATTAATTGACTTTTATTAACGGCCGCTCCGGGATCAATACTTTGTACTGTTACCTTGCCCCTGCCTTTTGCCGCCACTTTCATATTCATACTTTCAAGCAGGTACAAAGCATCTTTTAAACCCATGCCTTTTACATTGGGCATAGTATTCTTCGCTACCCATCTTGTATTTACAACAGGTTTATTTTTATTGTTGTACATGCTGCTCCATGGCTGGTTATTCGCCGAATCAACGTAATCTATAGACAGCGTATTCAGCACCTGCTTTACATCTTTGGTTTCTCCTGCATAATAGAAACTGGTACTGTCCTTTTTTAATCCTCCGGATGAAACCATTGGATTTATATTTTTCATTGCATATAGTTTATCAGCTACTTCTTTAAACACCGGTGCAGCTACCTGCCCGCCCATATGCTTTTCCGGGTGCGGTTTTGTTTTAATCACCACTATACAGGTGTATTGCGGTTTATCAAAAGGAAAATAACCTACAAACGAAGCCTGGTAAACACCGTCGTCATAACCGATATCCTTACCCGCCACATGGGCTGTACCGGTTTTACCGGCGGCAGAGTACGCAGCATCTTTGAAAACAAGTTTTGCTGTTCCGTCTGTAGTTACTGCAAGCATGCATTGCTGCGCTGCTTTTACTACCGGCGCTTCCGCAATTTTTTCTTCTATTATTTCCGGTTCAAAACTTCTAACCACCACGCCATTATCTTCTATACGGTTTACCAGGTATGGTTTTACCATTTTACCATTGTTGGCAATTGAATTGTACAGCATAAGGGTTTGCAGTGGTGTTACTTCAATTGCATAACCAAAACTCATAGTTACCATGGCATGCAAACCTTCATTATTGCGTTTTATTCTTGGTAACACCGGCCGCTCTTCTCCTACCAGGTCTATCCCGGTTCTTGTATCGAAATGAAATTTGTGCAGGTAACTTAAATATTTATCCGGCTGGGAAGCAAATGTGTTGTAAGCCAGCCTGCTCATACCTACATTAGAACTGTGTGCAAAGCATTCACGGACAGATAAGTCTGGCCTCGGCATACGTTCTGCTTCTGTTACCGTTCTTACTCCCACATAGTCACTACCGGTGGCGCCTACGTGCACCATATCATCAATGGTTGTTTTTCCTTCACTTAAAACAGAAAGCAGGGTAGCCAGCTTAATGGTGGAACCAGGTTCTGTAGCACGCAAAGCATAATTATAATCTTCCCAGTAACCATCTTCAGGTTTTTTACCAGGCCTGTCTGCTATTTTTACTTTGCCCAGGTTGGCCATTGCCTTTATTTTCCCGGTAGCCGTTTCCATTACAATACAGGTACCGTGGTCCGCCTCATTTTCAATCATCATTTTCATCAGCGCATTTTCTGCAATGTCCTGGGTGTTTACATCAATGGTGGTAATAATGTCTTTTCCATTTTCCGGTTCAATCTCAGAACCTTCTACCGGGATAAATGCGCCGCCGCTGATGAACCTTACCGTACGCTGCCCCTTCTGCCCTGTTAACAGCGTGTCATACATTTTTTCCAAACCTATATTCTGCTTTATTACCTCTTTATCTTTATTTATATAATCCCTCGACAAACCAATAGTGCGGTTGGCCAGCAATCCAAAAGGATTTATACGCCTGTTTTTTACTTCCGCAATAAAACCACTTTTATTTCTGCCCTGGTTAACAAGCGGAAATGTTCTCAATATCTTGTATTCTTCAAACGTTAAATTCTTTTGTAATTCATAATAACGGTCTCTCTTCCTGTAACCTGCTTCCAGTTCCTTTTTATATGCAGCCGCTTTTTTATCTTTAAAAAATCCGGCCAGTGACCTGCTGAGTGAGTCAACATATTTTTTAAACCGTTCGCCTTTTTTCTCCCGTAAACCATCTGCACCAAAATCAATATAGATATCAAAATAGGGAACCGAGGTACTAAGCATATTACCGTCTTCGCTGAAAATAGTTCCGCGCTCAGCCTGCATCGGCATTAAACGCGTATGAAGTGTATCGCCTTTACTGCGCCAGTAGTTACCCTGGAACCGCTGTATATAAACAGCCCTTCCAAGTATGCACACACTTAACACCACAATGCAGATAAAGCCCAGGTAAACCCTCCATAATATGTCTTTCCTTATTTCCAATTAGACACTAATTTTTTACGAATGAGAACAAATAACCATGAATTCTGCCGCGGGGCTAGCTAATCAACCATTTACCCAATCAACTATTTTACTACACTGTCTTTTAAGATCATCGGTGGCTGCACCAGTTCTTTTAAATTCAATGGAGCTACTGCTTTGGCCAGTTCGCTTTGTTTGCTGCGAAACATCACTTCACTCTTTAATGATTTATACTCATATTGCAGTTCTTTCAGTTCCTTACTTGTTTTGTTGATATCCTTTACTGTATTATCAGAATAATGACCATTATATATATACATTACAGCCAATGCACTCAAAAAAAGGAAGTAAGGAATATTCTTTACTATCCATTGATAATTGAGTAACCGCTTCCAGTCGCGTTTTGCTTCTTTTTGCATCTTTTATGTATGATGTATGATGCCGCCCGGATGAATCCATTCGGACGGGCCTGATTTCTTCCCTGCGCAGTTGTACTATTTTCTTAACTTACCTTCTATTTCTAATTCTTAATTTCATTTCAATCTTTAATCAATCAACCAATCTTCTCTGCTACCCTCAGCTTCGCGCTTCTTGATCGTGGATTGCGTTTTAATTCTTCCGCTTCAGCTGTAATTGGTTTTTTAGTAATGATTTTCAGTTCACTTACAGATACAACATTTTCAAAAGGATGCGTTGCTTCCTCTCCGAAAGTGCCCTTACGAAAAAAAGTCTTTACTAACCTGTCTTCCAGTGAATGAAATGTAATGATAGCCACACGGCCGCCGGGTTTCAGAAGCCGGGGTATTTGTTCAAGCAGTTCGCGCAGTACTCCCAGTTCATCATTTACCTCAATGCGCAACGCCTGGAATACCTGTGCAAAATACTTGTTGGGATTTCCTTTAACTACTGCCTGCAATGCTGCTTTAAAATTGCTGACGGTCTTCAATGAAGCTGACGAACGGATGGCAACAATGGTCCTCGCCAGCGTTTTAGCATTTGTCACTTCACCATACTGCTCAAACAATGTATGCAACTGTTGTTCGCTGCAGGTGTTGACTATATCAAACGCAGTTAATGCCTGCCGCCTGTCCATACGCATATCAAGCGCTGCATCAAAGCGGGTAGAAAAACCACGTTCGGCTGCATCAAACTGGTGACTGCTTACGCCCAGGTCGGCCATTATACCATCAACAAGTGCTGTCTTGTGCAGGCGCATAAAGCGTTGCAGGTGACGAAAATTGTTTGGCACAAAAATCACACGATCATCGGCAGGTACATTTTTAGCTGCATCTGCATCCTGGTCAAAAACAAATAGCTTTCCTTCAGCATTGAGTTGCTTAAGTAATTCTTTTGAATGACCACCACCACCGAATGTACAATCCACATATATGCCACCTGGTTTTATGGCCAAACCATCCAATGTCTGGCGCAATAAAACCGGTACATGATATTCACCTGAAGAACTATTTGTGGTGGCTATGTCAGTTTTCTTATCCATAACCGCTCACTAATCGTTTTTCTTCGTCATTACCTTTTTGTACAAAGAGCTGTAGGCTGCATGAGTTAAAGAATCAAAGAACTGGTGGAACTTACTTTTATCCCAGATTTCTATACGTTTTTTAGAACATGACAACACCACATCTTTCGATAAGCCCGCGTAGTCTTTAAGGTGTGCCGGTAACAAAATGCGGTTGGCTGAATCTAATTCTGCTGTAGCCACTCCATAATTGAAATACTTTTTTAACTTGCGGTTGTCTTCATCGTGATCGGGCAGGTCTTCAATTTCTGAAGAAACTACCATCCAGTTTTGCATAGGGTAAAGATGTAAACATTCGTCAAATCCCCTGTTGATAACAAAATTGGTAGCCGCCCCTTCCGGTAACTGACCAAGCAGTTTAGAGGGGAGCAGGAAGCGACCTTTGGCGTCCAGCGTAACTTCGTATTCGCCAAGAAAATGAATCATTTAGGAAAATTTGAACCGATTTTGACATTTATTGACACAAAATAACACATTTTCACACTTAGGCATCAAATCTGGAGAACTTTAATTTTTCCACAGCCTGATTTTGAGCCAGATATGAGGCTAGATAAGGGTTACAGCGCGAAAAATATAGAAAAAGGCATTAGTCGCTGTGAATTGACTGTGCAAACCGGTGGATAACTTGCTAATTAGCTGCGAATAATGTGCACTACTTAAAAACTGGTTATGGTTGCCGCAGGCTATAATAAAATATTCGGGAAAGAAATACTGGCACTCCAGGCGTTCCCAAAAAAAATACGGCTGTCACCATTTGGATAAGCTGGCAAAAAAAAGTTCGGGTATGGCTACAAATCTTATAGAAGATAATTATCCGGAACTTCGCACTTGCAAACTGTGGATGTAAAAGTTTGCCCCGTGACCGAATTATGGAGCAGTATATTTTACAAATCTTACTACCGCGATACAAATGTTTCTTGTCTTTCTACTAAATAATATTATTCCTATACGATCCCATGGATACACGATCAATTTCTATTAACGATTATACATACGCGTTACCAGAAGAAAAAATAGCACGGTACCCGCTTCCTGAAAGAGATGAATCCAAATTACTGGTGTATAAAAATGGATCTATTACCGAAAATATTTACAGAAATATAGACGCCTTTTTACCATCCTGCAGTTTACTTATTTTTAATAATACCCGCGTAATAGAAGCAAGATTACTTTTTCAAAAAGAAAGCGGTGGCATGATCGAAATATTTTGCCTTGAGCCCGGTGATCAATATGCAGATGTAAGTACCGGTATGCTTCAACAGGGTAAAGTGCAATGGAAATGCCTGATTGGTGGCGCCAGCAAATGGAAAACGGGACAGGTATTACAAAAAACGATTCATTACAATAATAAAAAAATTATACTGGAAGCAAGGTACAATGCAAAACAAAATGATTGTTTCATTATTGACCTGGTTTGGACACCTTCTCATTTGTCTTTCGCAGAGATATTGCACCATGCCGGTATAATACCCCTGCCACCCTATATAAAACGCCCTGCAGAAACAACTGACCAGGAAAGGTACCAGACGGTGTATGCAATACAGGATGGCTCTGTGGCAGCGCCTACGGCGGGCTTGCATTTTACAGCTGCTATATTTGAAAAACTGCATCAAAGAAATATTCATCATGCTTTTGTAACACTGCATGTGGGTGCAGGTACTTTCAGGCCTGTAAAAAGTGATACCATGGAAGGACATGATATGCATGCAGAATTTATTGACGTATCAAAAGAAACCATTGCGGCCTTACGCAATAACACAGGCAACATTGTGGCAGTTGGTACTACTTCTGCCAGAACGCTTGAAAGCCTTTACTGGATGGGTGTAAAAACAATAATAGACCCGGCTATACACGAAGACAAATTACAGCTTACCCAATGGGAGGTATATGATAATTTGCAGCAACACAATTTTTCTGTGAACGATGCACTGGAAAGCCTGCTGTCACTGATGGATAAAAAAAAACTGCAACGGATTTTCAGTAAAACACAGATACTGATTGCCCCCGGTTACCAGTTTAAAATTATAAAAGGACTGGTTACTAATTTTCATCAGCCACAGTCTACCCTGCTTTTACTGGTGGCCGCATTAACTGGTAACGACTGGAAAAAGATATATGGCTATGCGCTGGATAATGATTTCAGATTTTTAAGCTATGGAGACGGGTGCCTGATCTTTAATTATTAATTGCGGCCTGCTGGTTGTCCGACAAAGGCATGTCAATAATAAAAGTAGTTCCTTTACCAGCAGCACTTTCAACTTTAATCTTACCACCATGTGCATCTATCATGGTTTTTACATAGCTGAGGCCTAATCCAAAACCTTTTACATTATGTACGTTGCCGGTATGGGCACGGTAAAATTTCTCAAATATTCTTTTTTGCGTTTCCTTGTTCATGCCAATGCCATTGTCTTCTATACGCACCTGTATGTGTTTGCCGGTATTAAGAGTAGTTATTTTTATTACCAGGTTATCTTTTGAATACTTTACGGCATTGTCAACCAGGTTGGAGATAAGGTTGGTAAAGTGTATTTCGTCGCCTTCTATAAGATCAGCAGTTGCATTGAGCTGCAATATGGTCCTGGCAGTTTTGTCTTCCAGTTGCAGCCGGAAATTGTCAAGCACATGATCTATTACTTCATGCACATGTATTGACACTTTATTAAGTTGTATTTCCTGCCGCTCCATCAATGATGCCTGCAAAATGGTTTCCACCTGTTTGTTCATCCGTTTGTTCTCTTCTTTAATAATACTGCTGAAATAACCCATCTTTTCCCTGTCCTGCAGCACTTTTTCATTTCGCATGGCATCCACAGCCAACGAGATGGTAGCAAGCGGTGTTTTAAACTCATGTGTCATATTATTAATAAAATCATTCTTAATTTCGCTGGTTTTTTTCTGTTTAAATAAAGTACTGACCGTAACATAAAAAGCAGAAATAATAATTAATGTAAAAAGGATAGCGCCCAGCATTAACCAGCGCAGTTGTTTAAAAATGCTGCTTCTGACTTCCGGAATTACCAGTACCATTTGTTCTTCGGGCATCAGGCTTTCATAATCGCTGCCGCTGGGTACCTGCAGTGCATAAAAAAATCTTTTGCTATTAACAGTATCTTCTGCTGCTTTAACGAGATTTTCTGACTTTAACTGGTAGGTGTTAAGGCCAATAGTAGAAGAAATGCCAAATTCAAATTTTACATCTTTTATACCATAGATGTCAAAGGCTTTTTTTAATTTTTCCTCAATTTCATAACTGGTATAATTTTTTGCGATAGTAGATGGCTTCAGCAATTCATTTAGCAATTGATCACTGGGCATCATAAAGCCCGGTCTGAATTTAGGGTTCTTAAGGCTGGGCAAGGTGCCTTTCTGTTCCATCAATTCAGTACCTACCGCATCCATGGCCCTGTAAACTTTCTCGTTCAATTGTTCTTCTTTTACTAAGAGCATATTTTTTATCCAGGACACCTGGATAAAGATGATGCCCAGGAGCGAAGCGGTAATCAGTAAAATGATAACAGGTAGAATTCTCTTCATTATTACAAAAATAGTGGAGCTGAATCTATTTTGTGGAAAACTCTCTACGGAAGCTTCCTTTTTAACTAAGGTTTTGCATAGAAATAAGGGTCACCGGCAGGCGGGGAATAAAGATTTTTATTTGTCAATATAATAAGTAATTTAGAATTAGTGATACAGCCAGGACCAGGCATATTATTGATCGCAGATCCCTTTCTGAAAGATCCGAATTTTAAGCGGACAGTTGTCTTTTTGTGTGAACACCAGGATGAAGGTACTTTTGGTTTTGTATTGAACCGTGCGTATGACTATACATTGAATGAACTTGTAAACAGTGCAGATGATCTTACCCTGCCTGTATATTACGGTGGTCCTGTACAAATGGATACCATCCACTTCCTGCACCAGTACCCCGAACAAATACCTGGCGGTACTGAAATTGTAAAAGGTATTTACTGGGGTGGCGATTTTGAAACTGCTTTGCAACTTATACGCAATGGTCAAGCCGACGCCGGTAAAATCCGGTTTTTTATCGGGTACAGTGGCTGGGGCGAAGGACAGCTGACGGATGAATTAAAAGAAAAATCCTGGTTGCTGGCACAGGCTACCCGTAAAATTGTTTTCCATAGAGAAATTGGCGAAACCTGGAAAGATTCTATCCGGTTATTGGGTGGCGACTATGAAATGCTGATCAATTTTCCTATTGATCCGCAGTTGAATTAACCCCATTATTCTTCCTGCATCATTTACTGTAAATTTCTGTTAGCGGTAGTTTCTTATTTGTATGCCGCAATAAGGTCTAAAGTGTGCTGCAAAGATTCTTTACTGACCCATGATTGGTGGCCGGGTATAATAAATTTTGGGTTTTTGAATTTAGCCTGGATGTTTCTAATTGTTGCTGGCCATTCTTCTACGTTTGCTTCTTCAAGATTACCCAGGTCTTTTGCTTCAACGCTTTTTACCAAACAACCCCCATAAAGAACTTTTTCTTTATCGAACCAAATCACAATATTGTCGGCAGTATGTCCCTGGCCACCGTAATATGTTTGAAATTTGTATTGCCCCACAGAAAAAATCGTATCCCTTTCCATTAAGAATGATGCCCTTTTTTCGCCTTTTTTCTTAGAGATTTCATCTGTCTGTTTTGTGGTAAATGTTTTTACTCCCCGGTCTTTTAAAAATGCAAGTCCGGCAGTTTTGTCCTTGTGGGAATGAGTCGCAATACAGATTATAACTGCTTTGTTGTGTTTAATTTTTATACTGTCAAGTAATGGTTGAAACTGAGTTGTGTCCCATGGTGAGTCAAACATGACAACACCGCTATCGGTAACCAGGTACATTCCATTGGCAGGAACAGCATTTCCTTTATAAACGTTGCAGGTTGTAAAAATATAAAAATCCGAAGTCAGGTGCGAAATTTCCAGTTTCGGTTTTTGTGCCTGCCCTAAAATACTGGTGAAAGACAACTGAAAAATTGAAAATATAATAATCCAGGAAAGTTGATTCATCATATTGATCTGAATTGTTATTAACAGTGGATACGGGAGTCTTTAAAATTATAGAAAAAGGCTAATAAACTTTCATACAATTATTTCTTATACCCTTGCGGATAAACCTGGTAAAACTTTCCAATAGGGCCCTTCTCCACTCAATGCACTCAATGGAGAAGGGCCGGGGATGAGGACTAATTACCTAAAGGAAAGCTAACACCCACTTTTGCCATAACATTATTGAGATTGTTAATGCCATTGTAGTTAAAAGGCATATAATTATAACCTGCACTAACGCTGAACCCTGCACCACTTCCTTTTCTGAATGGAACATACACCCCAGCTTCCGGCCTTGCGGCAAAACCAAATTTTGTTTTGCCAGCGCTGCTGAATTCTCCAGCATACTGGTTATAAGTAATAATATTTCCACCCGCACCCAATGCTACATAAGGTTGAACGGTCTTCCCAGGAAGCAGGTTGTATTGCGCTTTCAATAAGATGGGTACTGTTTGTACTGAGTTAGAAACCACAGCAGACAGGTCACTGCCGTCATCCATTTTATATGTTTGCCTTGGATATTTCTGATAAAAATCCTGCGAACCGGTTTCTATCCCTGCAGAAAATTTATTATTAATGTGATACATCAGTTCTGCGCCAAAACCCCTGAAAGAAGTATTATTGATAAGGTCTTTGTATGATCCCATTGGTATTGCCACTGAATAATTAAGTTTCAAAGTGAAGCCCTCATCCTGAGCAAAAGCACCTGCACTGAATAATAAGGAAAGGCCAGCTATTATATATTTTATCTTTTTCATTTTCTGTTATTTTTAAAATCATTATTGATTCATCTTTATATAGGCCGACTGATCAAACAAAGCCTGTACATTGCTGCCTACGCTGGCATTCTGAAAAATACCTTCGCCCCTTATTACACCGTTCCAGACAGATTTTATTTTTCCGCTGGCTGTAGCATCTTTTAAATCAAACATGTCAACTGAAATAACACCTTCATTTACCTGGTAAGTGCCAATGTATGATCCATAATATCCATATCCGGGGTAACCCCAGTAATAAGGATCCAGGTAACCGTAATAATCGTCATAGTAGCTGCCATAATCTACATAACCGGTATAGGTGTTTATAATGTTGTTGACATTAATGCCCAAATCAGGATTTTGATCTTTTGTTACAAGCGTATACCCTCTTTGCACCATGGCATTGGTGATGGCGCCTATCAGCAATGAATCATATGCATCATGCGTCTTCTCACGCAAATGACTGTTACTGATAATAGCCACAGAATCAGAAATACTGAAAGTTTTAAACGAAGAAAAGTTTGCCGTGCTGTCGTGGTTAGTGATATATATCCTGCTTTCTCCGGCACTAAGTTTACCAACGGGATCTTTGGTGCAACTGCCCAGCACAAAAACCGCTGCAATTAACACAGTCACAATCGCATAATTTTTCATGATAATTTTTTTTAGACTTTTAGTATATGGTCAGACTCACAAAGCACATACCCGTTTAACGTGTGTAGCAGGAAGTTAACAGTGGTGTAACAAATGCAGGCAATTGTTTAAAAATTAAGCAAGAGTATATTAAAAATGAATTAATAGTGTGTTCGAATGAATAGCTAAGCAAACTAAATTCTTTCTTTTTTGTATGCGCAGTTTTTGATCAATGTTGACTAATAAATGTTTTTTATTTCCTGAGATGCGGAGGCCAGATGAATGGGCTCAGCTACTATCGTCAGACGGGGGCGTCAGACGGATAGGATCTGCTACTACCGTCAGACGAGGGCGTCAGACGGATGCAATCTGCTACTATAGTCAGACGGGGGCGTCAGACGGATGCAATCTGCTACTATCGTCAGACGGGGGCGTCAGACGGATACAATCTGATACTATCGTCAGACGAGGGCGTCAGACGGGGGCGTTAGGCGGAGATCAAAAAACCCCGCCGGAAGCGGGGTTAATAATTTTTCAAAATATAAAGGATAGTAAGTAAGAATATTGAGTGCTGTTGCACGATAACAAAGGTTTTAAACGGATATGAACGTGGTTTTTACTGGAAAAATTATTTCACAAGCACTTTAAACACCCGCTTCTACAGCAGCAGCGCCTTCTACCAATACCGTTACTTTATTGTTAAGCACTTCTACAAATCCACTTTGTATAGTAAAGTTAGAAACATTTTTCATGCTTTTGTCTTTCAGCACTTTTAGATTTCCGGCTTTTAATGCACTTACCAGCGGCGCATGCTTATCCAGCACCTCAAAGCTGCCGCCAATGCCTGGCAGTTGCACACCATAGACGGTATCACTGAATATTTTTTTTACTGGTGTTAATATTTCGAGTTCCATACCCCTGGCCCCTAAAGGGGACTTTTTGATTTAAGATGATGATAGAATTCCTGCCGTACAGGAGTGCGACGCAACAATGCTTACCCGGAATACAAAAGCCGGCCTCACAATCACTACAATATTAAATGAAAAGAGCTTTTTATTAAACCTTGTACCATCCCTTTACGGGGATGAGGGTTATTTTGCCTGCGCCTGTAACTTCTTTCCTTTCTCAATAGCATCCTCAATGGTACCTACCAGGTTGAATGCGGCTTCAGGATATTCATCCACTTCACCGTCCATAATCATATTGAAACCACGGATGGTATCTTCCAGGCTTACAAACACACCTTTTAAACCGGTAAACTGTTCCGCCACATGGAAAGGCTGTGAAAGGAAACGCTGTACACGGCGTGCACGCGATACCGTTAGTTTATCCTCATCACTAAGTTCGTCCATACCCAGGATAGCGATGATATCCTGTAATTCTTTATACCGCTGTAAAATTAATTTTACCCGGTTGGCTGTATTATAATGTGCATCGCCCACAATTAACGGAGTAAGAATACGTGAAGTAGAATCCAAAGGATCCACCGCCGGATAAATACCCAAATCTGCAATCTTACGGCTTAATACCGTAGTAGCATCAAGGTGGGCAAAAGTAGTAGCGGGCGCCGGATCGGTTAAGTCATCCGCTGGTACGTATACGGCCTGCACAGAAGTAATAGAACCATTGCGGGTTGAGGTAATACGCTCCTGCATCAGTCCCATTTCAGTTGCCAAAGTTGGCTGGTAACCTACCGCACTCGGCATACGACCGAGCAAAGCAGATACTTCAGAGCCAGCCTGTGTAAAGCGGAAGATATTATCTACGAAGAAAAGAATGTCTTTACCTTTTCCCTGTCCATCTCCATCACGGAAATATTCGGCTATTGTCAGGCCACTTAAAGCCACACGTGCGCGGGCGCCTGGTGGCTCATTCATTTGTCCGAATACAAAAGTTGCTTTGGAATCTTTCAGACCTTCCATATCTACTTTTTCCAAATCCCATCCGCCTTCTTCCATACTGTGTTTGAAAGCATCGCCATATTTCATGATACCTGCTTCAATCATTTCGCGCATAAGGTCATTTCCTTCACGGGTACGCTCACCTACACCGGCAAATACTGAAAGACCGCCATGTCCTTTGGCTATATTATTAATCAATTCCTGGATCAATACTGTTTTTCCCACACCCGCACCACCAAACAAACCAATTTTACCACCTTTTGCGTAAGGTTCAATCAGGTCAATTACTTTAATACCTGTAAATAAGATTTCACTGGCAGTACTCAGGTTTTCAAATAATGGGGGTTTATTGTGTATGGGACGGCCATTGGCCTTACTCAATTGTGGTAAACCATCAATAGCGTCACCTGTTACATTAAAAAGGCGGCCATTAATATCAGGTCCGATTGGCATGGCAATGGCTTTGCCGGTATCAATTACGACTGTGCCGCGTACCAGGCCTTCTGTACCATCCATTGCTATAGTGCGGACACTATCTTCACCCAGGTGTTGCTGTACTTCAAGCACAAGTGTTTCACCTGTATCACGTTTTAGCTCCAGTGCATTATAAATTTCCGGCAATTGACCGTGAAACTGAACATCTACAACAGCGCCAATAATTTGTTTGATTTTACCTGTATTAGCCATAAGAAGAGCGTATTATAACAGCGGGTTAAAAATTTGCCGCAAAGGTAAGGGTTGGGATCTTAATTCCGTTAACCGAAAAGGGAAAAAAACGTGGATTTTGATGGATTTATGTGATTAACAGGATTATAAAAGACAGTTTGGGCAATAAATGGATCTTTTAAATCAGGGCATTGGCAGAAGCTGCACACAAACAGTTATTATTAGGCTGCATTCAACAATTTATCTGTAATTGCAGCCTTTGAAAATCTAGATCAGACATCTGCCAATCCTTAAAATCCATCAAAATCTACGTCGGCCTTTCTTTTTTATAAAAACATTGTACCCTATTTTAAGCAGGGTAAATATGCCCGCCTGTTTGGCCGCTGTAACCAGCCTGGAAGTATTACCACTTGCCTTTTTTACAAGAGATTTATTAACAAAATTCTTTCCTGCTGTCAGTATTTTATCACTTATTTTTCCAGTAAGTGCAGCAGGTAGTATGGCATCCACCCCGGCGTACAATACCTCTCCCGGTAATTTTTGTACACGCTGCCGCAGATCAGCTTCCTGCTGCCTGATGATCAGCTTAAGCCTGCGTTGCTCCTGTTGCAGGCTTTCTTTTGTGTGGATTATTGGTTCAATGCTGCTCTTCATCATCATCTGTATTTGAATCAAATAAAATCTTTACCACCCTGCCAAAAATATATTTATCAAGAAATTTTTTACGCAGGTAAAGTGCTATTAAAAGCAATACTATATAAATCAGCGCTACAATGCCAAAACCATAAAACTGGCTATGTAATTTTTCTGAAAAATAATAAGCCGCCACCAGGCTCAGAAAAAGTAAGATAAAAAAAGAGAAAATACCTGTGACCAGGCCTGCAAATAACAAGGTCACTACGCGTGATGATTTTTCTGCTGTTTGCAGTTTCAAAAGGCGCAGCCTGTTATTGACATAACTTTCGATCAGGTCCTGGGTTTCTTCAAAAAAACTTTGCTTATCAGTTGGCATATTATTTTTTTAAAGGGCATTTATGCTTCTTCCGCATAATCAGCGGCGGCATTTTGCAGATCCTGCAGAGTTTTATTAGCTGTGGCTTTTAAATCGGCCAGTACTTTTTTGCCGCTTTCCGTATTCAATAACAATGCAATAGCAGCGCCTGCGGCGGCACCCACTATTATACCTGCCAGGAATTTTGAATTATCGCCCATGGTATTTTAAATTTACTATAACTGAATCGGTTAAATTTGTTTTGTAATGTAACCTGAGGCCTTAGCTGTTAATAGTCATAGCCTGATCAAATTTACAAACAGCTTTTAACAGTACCCATAAAATCTTATAAACCAATAAAACAACCAGTTTATTAAACCAATGCAGCTGACAGCAGTAACCACCCCGGCCCTGGCCAGAGATTTTATAAAAGTCAATGTGGAGATCAATAAAGCCAATACCAATTATATACGTCCGTTAGATAAAGATGTAGAAGAGGTATTTGATGAAAAGAAAAATAAAACTTTCAGGCATGGCAAATGCATCCGTTGGATCTTACAGGATGAAGCGGGCAACCTGGTTGGCCGTATTGCCGCTTTCACCAATAAAAAATACAAGAATAAGGGCGACGATCTGCCTGTGGGCGGGGTCGGCTTTTTTGATTGTATCAATGATCAGTCTGCCGCTAACCTTCTTTTTGATACGGCTAAGCAATGGTTGACAGAACAGGGCATGGAAGCCATGGATGGCCCTGTTAATTTTGGTGAACGCGATCGCTGGTGGGGCGTAGTGGTAGAAGGTTTCCAGGAACCGTTGTATTGCATGAATTATAATTACCCGTATTATCAGCAGCTTTTTGAGACCTATGGGTTTAAAAACTTTTTTAACCAGGTTTGTTTTGGACTGGACGCTAAAAAAAAGCTGCACCAGAAAATGTATGACCGGCATGCACTATATGCAGACAACCCGGATTACTCCAGCATTCACATAAAAAAAAATCAGCTTGAAAAATTTGCCGGCGACTTTACCACCATCTATAATAAGGCCTGGGCAGGGCATGGTGGATTAAAGGAATTAAAAAAAGAACAGGTGCTTATCATGTTTAAAAAAATGAAACCTGTAATGGATGAAAAGGTAATCTGGTTTGGCTACTATAAAGATGAACCGGTTTGTATGTTTGTAAACCTGCCGGATTTGAACCAGATTTTTAAACACCTCCATGGAAAATTTGATTTTTTACATAAGCTGAAATTTTTATGGCTGCAAAAAACCATAAAGAATAAAAAGTTTACCGGCATCGTATATGGCATCGTACCCGCATTCCAGGGAAAAGGGGTGGATGCATTTATGATTGTGGAAGCTGCTAAAATTGTTCAGCCCACTACCTCCTATACTGAATATGAAATGCAATGGATAGGCGAATTCAATCCTAAAATGATCAATATGGCTTCGGGCCTGGGAGAAACCTTTCGCACAAGGATGCTGACTACATACCGTTATTTATTTGACAGGAACAAAGAATTTAAACGGCACCCTGTAGTGAGTTGATTTGTGAACAGTTTTCTTACTTACTGTTGTGTGAAATTGAAATTTACTGAAGACTGTAAATAAGCAGGCAGGGCTTTACACAGTTTTTTTATGGCTATAACAACCTGGTTACGGACGGTGAGTTCCGAAATATGCAGGATCTCCGCGACTTCTTTATACCGCAGGCCATCTTCTTTTACCAGCTGAAGTATAAGCCTGCATTTAGGCGGCAACTCATCCAGTGCTGTTCTTATTTTTTTAATGAGATCAGAAGAGATACATATTTCTTCGGGTGTATTAAAATCAATGCTTGTTTCAAAATTCATTATATCCAGGCTGGTTACCGGGTTTTTATATTGCCGGGTAATATATTTCAGGCAAAGATTTTTTGTGACTGTGTAGAGGTAAACACTTAAGTTTTCAATTTCAAGCAGCTTTGCTCTCATCTGCCATACTTTAATAAAAACATCGGAAACAATTTCTTCTGCGGGTTCTTTTGATTTGATGAATGCGTAAGCAGTGCGGTTGAGGCGGTGATAAAATAAATCACATAGTTCCCTGTATGCTTTCATATCATCATACAAAGCAAGTTTTTTTTGTAGTTCTGGTATATTGGCAAGTTGGTTCAAAATAGACCGGACGTTTTATATTCCTTTCTGCAGTGTGAAGATAAAATGTTTTTTTAAAAAAACATTTTTCTTTTGGTACATTTTGATCTTAACTGGTATCCTTATTTATAAGACAGTTATATGGATGAGGAAAAATTCTGGTACTTATTGAGTATAAAACTTACTGGTGAGGCTAACAGTGAAGAACTGGAAGCATTGAATAAGTTATTGCAAAGAAATCCTGAACTGGGTTTGCAGGGGCAAATGATTATGCAGATGTGGAAAAAGAATGCAGGCCCTGGAAAACAAACGGATGATTTCTTTAACAGGCACCTGCAACGTTTAAGCAATCATCCTGATATTTATCCTGTACCCGCTGAACCTGTTTTAACAAACACAGACCCTTCCGCAGAGACAATCGTTCAGCGCCGCCGCTACCGCTGGATATTTCCTTTATCCGGTATTGCTGCTTCTGTTATTATTATACTGGCTTTTTTATATGATGGTTCTTTAAGGAAAGATAAAAATACAGATCACGCTGCTCATAATACCGTTAGTACCCGCAAAGGATCCAAATCTAATGTACAATTACCTGATGGTACTATGGCATGGTTAAACGCCGATAGTAAACTTACTTATGATGAGAATTTCAGGGGAGAATTTCGTGAAGTATACCTTGAGGGAGAAGCTTATTTTGATGTTGTAAAAGACAAAACAAGACCTTTTATTATTCATACAAAAACAATTGATATAAGAGTACTGGGTACAGCATTTAATGTAAGGGCCTATGAAACGGAAAAGAACACGGAGACCTCATTATTCAGGGGGTCAGTAGAAGTGACGCTGCACAACAGTCCCGAAAAAAAGATTGTGCTTAAACCAAATGAAAAACTGGTGGTAAATAATAAAAGCCTTGCATTTGTTTCCCGTAAAGATGACAAAGGAAAAAATCATATGCTGCCCGCAGCGGATATTACAGTAGGCAAGGTGCATTTTGAAGCAAAAGACAGCAGTGCATGGGAAACCCTGTGGATTAAAAACAAACTGGTATTTGATGAGGAAAGCCTTGAAGAAGTGGCGCAGAAAATAGAAAGATGGTATGATGTAAAAGTAACCATCAACGGAGATGAAGCTTTGAAACAAACAGCTTATACCGGCATATTTGAAAATGAAAATCTTTTGCAGGTAATGGAAGCATTAAAAATTACCGGCAATTTTAAATATTCGGTCAATAAAGATATTATAACTATAAGATAATACGCCTTCGAATCTGAGAAAACTTACTATCACCCTGTTCTTAATCCGGACCTGCAGAAACAAAATTGTTTATTCATTCATAACCATAAAAAACTGCCGCCATGAACAGAATCACCTGAATATTTACAAAATAAAAAACGGAGAATGGTTGCAACATTCTCCGCAGTAAAAAAAGACAAAACTGCCCGCAAGGGCAGCTCTCATCATTTTTAAATCAAAGCCAAGATATGAAAAAATGTGAATACGGCCC
>JBDSOC010000054.1:0-26971 GCA_039915085.1 Chitinophagaceae bacterium | reverse complement strand
TGTTCCTATTTTTGCATCCACCAACTCTGTTTGCTCTGGTGGCTTCTCATTATCGGGCACTTTATCGTCGGGAGTTATTAAAAATTGGGTAAACATCTTTGTTTTAATTTCTACAATTTGTTTTACCGGAGGCGGAATGACCGGTGGCAGATCAATTTTTTGTTTATCGGCTATCTTATCCAATGTAATATCATTGACTACCACCATCGCGGTTGCTTTTGGTTTTATTGCAGCCACTAAAAAATAGGCTATCAGTAATAATATCACTATAAAAAACATACTCAAAACCGCTTTCATCAGCCTTCGCTGATAGTTCTTCCTTAAATCATAGGCGCCATAATCTTTATTACGCGCATCAAAAATGATATCCAGCACATCGGCTGAAAGTATATTACTGGGTTCCATAATAATAAGTTTAGTTTGATTAAATAATAAATGCCCTGCCGGATAAATAGAACCCATGCATGCAACGGCCTTCCCATAAAATGTTTGTGAAAAATTGTTGAATAGTTACATGGCTCCGGCAGCAAATAATATACACGCCCGATCACGGTATGCAATATATCAGCTGGCGGTATGCTGGCCGGTAAAGCAGCATTATTTTTCCGGAAAAATCACTTTACACTAAGACTTCATTCTGCAGGAAATCCATAAAAACCTGTAGGTTTTTTTCTGGGACAGATTACATGCCACGGTTTAGATAATGCGGGGAAACAATTGTTAATACCATTCGTTTTGCTTTTAATTAGATATTTTAGTGCATTCGTATTCCCGTCTTATAAAATTTAATGGCGATGAAACTAAAAGATATAAGAACAAAAATCCTAAAGGGCGACTTTAGCAGCTTACTGGGGCTTACTAAAGGCAGAGAAGGTATTCACCCTTCCGAGGTGGCTACTCTTTTTTATTCATTGCCAACGGATGCCGCCATCAAAGCGTTTTTGCAGTTTCAACCTACTAAGCAGATCTATGTTTTTCCTTATTTAGACAGCCAGGTACAGAGAAAAATCATAAAAGGTATAGATAAGGAAAAAGCAGCCTATACACTTAATGCCATCAGTTCAGATGACAGGATAATTTTTCTCTCTTCACTTAAAGGTGGTGAACGTTCATCGCTGATAGAGTTATTAAATGAGGATAATAAAAAAGCTACTTATAACTTACTGGGTTACCCCGAAAAAAGCATTGCCGGACTGATTAATACCGATTTTGCAACCATAGACAGCAATATGACCATTGCCCAGGCAAGGGAGCATCTTCAGAAATTTCATAAAGACACTGAAGCCGCCAATGTGATCTATGTAGTGAATAAAGATGGAAAGCTGATTGATGATATACCGGTGAGGAGGTTTGTATTAAATGATCCCAATAAAACAATAGAAGAAATCTTAGACGGTTTTTGCACCCGTTTAAAAATGACTGATAGCAGGGAAGATGCGGTGGCCATGTTTAAAGAATTTGATCGGATAGTACTGCCAGTTACAAATGACAATGACATACTGCTGGGTGTAATAACTGTTGATGATGTACTGGATATAGCAGAACAAAAAGATACTGCTGCCATTCAAAAATTCGGCGGATTGGAAGAACTGGATTACCCCTATGTAAAAACGCCTTTTTTCTCATTGCTGCGCAAACGTGCGGGCTGGCTGATTATTTTATTTGTAGGCGAAATGTTCACCGCTACGGCTATGGGTTATTTTGATAAAGAAATGTCTAAAGCCATTGTACTGGCATTGTTTGTACCGCTTATTATTTCCAGTGGAGGAAACAGTGGTTCACAGGCGGCAACGCTTATCATACGTGCTATGTCATTAAAAGAATTATCACTCAGGGACTGGTGGTATGTAATGCGGCGTGAGATTTTATCGGGGCTTTCATTAGGTATACTACTGGGAGCGATAGGCTTCCTTCGCATTACCCTCTGGCAAAAACTCCATATATATGATTACGGACTGCATTGGTTTCTGCTGGCTGTCACTATATTCTTTTCACTGATTGGTATTGTAGTCTGGGGCACATTGAGCGGCTCTATGATACCCATGGTATTAAAAAAGTGTAAAATTGACCCGGCTACCTCATCGGCGCCATTGGTAGCTACACTTGTAGACGTAACCGGGCTGGTAATTTATTTTACCATTGCTGCTATTATTTTAAAGGGAACCTTATTGTAGACCACCCCACTCCAGTTCTCTCTTAAGGCGAAGAGGGTGCCTCTCCGTATCATTCTTTATTACTTATATCTGGCACTGATTTATTATTCAATGATATTTTCAAAATAAAAAATTTATACCCGGGATTTGCCAACCGGTGTGACGTCCCCGTCTGACCGCGAAAACTATTGCCGCCTTAGATTGGGTCGCGCAGCGCTAACAGCGAAAAGAGAAAGCATCCGAACTTTATACCATTATTTACTTCTTTGGTAACCATATTTATACCCCGGATTTGCCAACCGGTCTGACGTCCCCGTCTGACCGCAAAAACTATTGCCGCCTTAGATTGGGTCGCGCAGCGGTAACAGCGAGAAGAGAAAGCATCCGAACTTCTTATAATATTACTTACTTCTTTGGTAACCATATTTATGCCCGGGATTTACCAACCGGTCTGACGTCCCCGTCTGACCGCGAAAACCGACCTCTGCGCGAAAATTCTCTCTCCTTTTCTCCTTGCCCTCTTAGCTTATCTTCGTAATTTGTCTTTATCAAATTACCAAACATGAGGATCAAACTTACTTTCCTTCTTCTATTATTTATTGGCTTTCTTCTTCATTCATTCGCACAAAACAAACCGGTTAAAATTCCGGAGAATAAAAAATCGGTGCTGGCATCAGTAGAAAAACACCAGCAGGAACTCATCAACCTGAGCGATTCTATATGGAAGTTTGCAGAGACCGCTTTAAAAGAATCACAATCTTCAAAAATGCTGGCCGGTTATGCAGAGAAGAATGGCTTCAACATACGGCGTGGTGTAGCCGGAATGCCTACTGCTTTTATAGCTGAATACGGATCAGGCAAACCTATAATTGGTATACTGGGTGAATTTGATGCACTGCCCGGTTTATCCCAAAAAGCACAGACAACAAGAGAAGCATTGAAAAATGATGCACCTGGTCATGGTTGCGGTCATAATCTGTTTGGCGCCGCCAGTCTCGGTGCTGCACTGGCTATCAAAGAACTGATTGCTGCAGGAAAATTAAAAGGAACCATTCGTTTTTACGGCACGCCCGCAGAAGAAGATGTAGGCGGCAAAATATACATGGCTCGCGAAGGTTTATTTAATGATGTGGACGTTTGCCTGGACTGGCATCCTGATTCTGAAAACAAAGCCGGCATGCAAAGTTCACAATCGATGGTCAGTTACATGGTGGAATTTAAAGGCAAGAGCGCACATGCCGCCGCCGATCCCTGGAATGGCAGAAGCGCACTGGATGGTGCAGAATTTTTTACACATGGCATTAATTATTTGCGCGAACATGTACATCCCAGCGTTCGCATGCATTATGTATTTAAAAAAGCCGGTGACGTGCCCAATGTAATTCCGGCAGAAGCCAGTGTATGGATCTGGATAAGGGATTCAAAACGTAGCGGCGTTGCCGAAGTGGAAAAAAGAATGCGTGAAATAGCACGCGGTGCCGCAATTATGGCCGGGGTAGAAAGTTCTGTAAAATTAACCAGTGGCGACTATGAATTACTGGTGAATGAAACAGGTGCCAAAGCATTGCAGGGTAATATGGAACTGGTAGGACCGATCACCTATACACAGGAAGAAACAAATTTTGCCAACCAGGTCATGAAAGAATATGGCAGTGAACAGAAAGGCATGAATGGGGTCATTAAACCATTGGAAACAACAAAGCCCGATCCCGATGGTGGTTCTACTGATGTGGGCGATGTAAGTTATATTGTTCCTGAAATTTCCCTGCTGGCCGCTACCGCTCCTTACCAGGCGCCCTGGCATTCATGGGTGGTGGTAGCCTGTGGTGGCATGTCTATTGGTCATAAGGGAATGTTGTTTGCGGCCAAATCATTATCCACTACCATGGTTGATTTATTTGAAAATGAAAAACTGCGACAGGACATACGCAAAGAGTTTGACAAGCGTAAAGGCAATGAAGTGTGGAAGGCGATGTTACCAGAAGGGCCACCGCCGGTATGATAGCAATCTCACCCCCGGCCCCTCTCCGGCGCAGCAGAAAGGGGCCGGGGGTGAGGGAAAAACACTCTCTTATCAATTGCCCATTTTGCCTTAATTTCGGCATTCAAATCTTAAGAACATATGGCTGAAGTGATTCTTATGCCCCGTTTAAGTGATACCATGACCGAAGGCGTGATTGCTGCCTGGCATAAAAAAGTGGGCGATACCGTTAAGAAAGGCGATCTGCTGGCTGAAGTGGAAACAGATAAAGCTACCATGGAGCTGGAAAGCTATAAAGATGGCACCCTGCTGCATATTGGCAGCGATAAAGGCGGAAAACTACAGGTAAATGATTTGCTGGCTATTATTGGCGCGCCCGGTGAAGATGTATCCAGCCTTGTAAAAACTGGTGGTACAGCTGCTGCTCCTGCTGATGATGCAAAAAAAGAGAAAGCACCGGCAAAAGAAGAAAGTAAGCCCGCACCAAAAAAGGAAGAACCTAAAAAAGAAACAGCTGCAGCCCCGGCTGCTGGCGGCGCGGCATTGGACCTTACAAAAATTGACGAAGTAATATTAATGCCACGGCTGAGCGATACCATGACCGAAGGCGTAATTGCAGCCTGGCACAAAAAAGTAGGCGATGCAGTGAAAAAAGGAGATTTACTGGCCGATGTAGAAACTGACAAAGCCACCATGGAACTGGAGAGTTATAAAAATGGCAAGTTGTTATACATTGGTGCGCAAAAAGGCGATAAAGTTCCTGTAAACGCCCTGCTTTGCATTATTGGTGAAGAAGGAAAAGTGGATATAGATAAAATTGTTGCGGCGGCAAAAGGCGGAGTTGCTGCTCCTGCTGCCACTGAATCAGCACCTGCTGAAACATCAGGAACTGCAACCAATACCGGCACTGCTCCGGCAAAAGATGCCGCTCCGGTTGCATCTTCTGAAAATGGACGGGTAAAAGCTTCACCACTGGCAAAAAAATTAGCCGCCGAAAAAGGAATTAATATTTCGCAGGTACAGGGAAGCGGAGATGGTGGCAGAATTACCAAATCAGATATTGATAATTATAAACCGGCGGCAGAGACAAAACAATCTGCAACCGCTGATTCTTCCTTCTCTTCAGGTGTTGGGGGTACACCTGCAGGCCAGGTTAGTTTTGACGAGGTACCGGTAACGCAGATGCGCAAAGCCATTGCAAAAAGCCTGGCAGGAAGTTTATTTACTGCCCCGCATTTTTATGTTACCATGACCATTGATATGGACAAAGCTGTTGAAAGCCGTGTCAAACTCAATGAAGTAAGCAAAGTAAAAATATCTTTCAACGATATGGTGCTGAAAGCATGCGCCATTGCATTGAAACAACATCCTTCTATCAACAGCAGCTGGCTGGGCGATAAAATAAGGGTTAATCACCACATAAATATTGGCGTTGCCGTTGCTGTACCCGATGGATTACTGGTACCAGTGGTACGATTTGCAGATACAAAAACATTGAGCCAGATTGGAACGGAAGTAAAAGAATATGCACAAAAAGCAAAAGATAAAAAATTGCAACCCGCCGATTGGGAAGGAAGCACTTTTACTATTTCCAATCTTGGTATGTTTGGAGTAGACGAATTTACTGCTATCATTAATCCGCCCGATTCCTGTATACTTGCGGTCGGTGGTATACAACAAATACCCGTGGTAAAAGACGGACAGGTAAAACCAGGCAATGTGATGAAAGTAACACTGAGCTGCGACCATCGCGTGGTAGATGGTGCAAGCGGTGCTGCTTTCCTGCTTACACTGAAAAGTTTGCTGGAAGAACCGTTGCGTATGTTAATTTAAGAAAATATTTTATCAAATAGATGGAAATAGTCCTGCCGGCATGGCGGGACTATTTTTTTTGCTAACGATTTTTTATATCAAGTCATTTTTTTCGCCCGTATTGATGCTATGATTGAACATTCTTACGACGCTCTATTCAGCTATTACCAATTTTTGGAATGATGAAATCGCCAGTTCTGAAATAATAAATTGCATTACCCGTTCTTTATTGATAACTGAATACAATAGTTGCCAGCGACAATAAAAACATAAGTTCCATCTTCTTTTAATAATAATAAAGGTTCGACAGTTATAAGGCTGAACTAAAAATATGGATTGCGCAATCATATAAAAAAGACATATTGTGAGCACACCGGTTATCATGCTATTGAGCCGGATACTAAAGGCAACCCACATTGTACTACATGGTATCCAATAATTTTTTGTACACAACCATTGCCCGGTTATTGGCGTATTCTTAAGGGAGACTGTCCCATAAAATTTTACTACCTTGAAAAATGCAGAAATCAACCATCCAGTTACTGCGACTTCATTTTTCTTTTTTCTTATTACCGGTTTACCTTTTTGCACTTAGCCGGGTAGCATATACCAACTGGTGGCATGCCCTGCTTATTTTTGGGATTCTTCATTTACTGGTATACCCGGCGAGCAATGGTTATAATAGTTATATGGACCGCGACCAGACAAGTATTGGCGGTATAAAAAATCCCATGGCACCTACACTCGAATTATACATTGTTACATTGGTGATGGATATAGCAGCGGTGGGACTTAGTTTTATCATCAGCATTTATTTTGCTTTGGGTATTTTGCTCTACATCCTCGCTTCCAGGGCCTACAGTTTTCGTGGTATCCGGCTAAAAAAATATCCTTTTGCCGGTTACCTGACGGTAGTAATATTCCAGGGCGCGGCAACTTACTGGCTGGTATACCATGGTTGTCATGAGCCCCTGACTCTTCATGTACCGGCAAGCGGCATGCTGGCCAGCAGCATGCTGATTGGCGGCTTTTACCCGTTAACACAGGTATACCAGCACGAGGCAGATGCAAAAGATGGTGTTAAAAGTATCAGCAGCTGGCTTGGCTATCGTGGTACATTTATATTTACCGCTTTGGTGTATAGTATTGCCTTTATGGTGCTGGGCTATCATTTTTTTTCTGAGCTGGACGGAGATAAATTTTTAGTGCTGGCAACCTGCATGCTGCCTATTCTCGTATATTTTTTTATATGGGCACGAAAAGTGTGGAAGGATGCATCAGCAGCAAGTTTCAGTAATACCATGCGTATGAATCTGCTGGCGTCCGTTTGTACCAATACCGGTTTTTTAATTCTTGTTATCTGGAAAATAGTCAGTAATTGAGTAAAATAATATCAATAGGCACCGCTGTACCTGCCCACAAACACCGGCAGGATGATATCATGCATTTTATGCAGCAGGTATATTTTATGAATGAAACAGATAAACGAAAATTAAAGTTTTTATATCACCAGAGTGGTATTGATACACGCTACTCAGTAGTGGCAGATTATAATAAAAAAATCAATGAGTGGAAATTCTATCCACACTCAGAAAACCTTGAACCATTTCCTTCCCTGGAACTGAGAATGATCTGGTACAATAAATATGCACCTGCTCTAAGCGTAGATGCCATCAGGAATTGCGTAGATGGATATATACATTCAAATGAAATCACCCATCTTATTACAGTAAGTTGCACAGGCATGAGCGCCCCGGGTCTTGATTTGCAGGTAATGGAAATGATGGATCTGCCAAAAAACATATACCGCAGCTCTGTCAATTTTATGGGTTGTTATGCAGCTATTCATGCTATGAAAATGGCCGATGCCATTTGTAAAAACGATACGCATGCTAAAGTGGTAATTGTTTGCACAGAATTGTGTACACTTCATTTTCAGAAAGAACCAACCGCTGATAATATTGCTTCCAGCTTATTATTTGCTGATGGCGCCGCTGCGGTTTTAATTACACATGATTCTTTTGGCAAAACAGGTTTGCATATAGATAGTTTTTATGCTGAAGTGGTTCCAAAAGGAAAAAAAGATATGGCCTGGGAACTTTCAGGCACTGGATTTTTAATGACATTAAGCGGTTATGTGCCCGACCTGATTGAAGAAGATTTTGAGTCACTGGTTAACCGTGCTCTCCGGCATGCACAAAAAACAAAACAGGATATTACAGACTGGTGCATACATCCCGGAGGTAAAAGAATTGTTGATGTGATTGCCAAAACATTGCAATTGCCGCAAACCGCATTACAACCCTGCTACGATGTAATGAAAGATTATGGCAATATGTCCTCTCCTACCATACTTTTTGTTTTAAAACAGATTTTACAGCAATACCAAACAGGCGATAAGAAAGAAATATTTGGTGCGGCTTTTGGCCCGGGCCTTACCATGGAAACTTTCGTATTGTCTAAAAGCTGTTAGCTGCAAGTGATTAGCCTTTAGTTGTTTCAATAATTACCTGTTACTTATTATTTTTATACTTGTTCCCATTCATAATTTTAATTTCTAATTCTTAATTTTTCTTGAATTTTTCCACCCGTTCATACAAAAAAGAATTGCTTGACGGCAATGATATCCCTTTTGCCGATATCAGGCAAAACATGGAAGAGCTTAATTTTATCAATACCCATCTTGGTGGTCATGCCATTACTATACAGGGCTTTAAACAAATTATACAAAACAAAAAGAATATTAAAGTTTGTGAAATTGGTTGCGGAGGCGGAGACAACCTGCTGGCCATTTACCACTGGTGCCTGAAAAATGGCATTGCCGCCCGGCTAACCGGCATTGATTATAATAAAGACTGTATCAGCGTTGCCCGCGGGCAGTTGCCGGCGGCAAATACACAACTTATTATTGCTGATTATAAAGCGGTTGATTTTGGTGCTGAAAAGCCTGATATTATTTTTTCTTCTCTTTTTTGTCACCATTTCACCAATGAAGAATTGATTTATATGCTTAACTGGATGCGCACCAATGCCAATATTGGCTTTTTCATTAATGATTTACACCGGCACTTTTTAGCATATTATTCTATAAAAATATTTACAGGTCTTTTCTCAAAATCTTATCTTGTAAAGAATGACGCACCGCTATCTGTGCAGAGGGGGTTCATAAAAAAAGAATGGAAGGATTTGCTGGAGCAGTCGGCAGTTGACAATTATAGTATTGAATGGAAATGGGCTTTCCGCTGGCTGATCATCAGCCGGCATTAAGAAAGTAACAATAACGATGTACAGTATTGCCGGTCAAACAGCCCCGCTGGATGCTCCATCAGAAATGGAAGCAGCGATTTATGACACAGCTATTATCGGCGGTGGTCTTGCAGGACTTGCATTGGCTATACAATTGGCTAAAGAAAATTTTCGTGTAATCGTAATAGAAAAAGAGCATTACCCCTTTCATCGTGTATGTGGAGAATATATTAGTTTCGAATGCTGGAATTTCCTGGAAAGTATTGGCTATCCTTTAAGTGATATGGATTTACCCGTGATTAAACAATTGCTGGTATCTGCCCCCAATGGAAATACACTCGCTCATGCCCTGCCACTCGGTGGCTTTGGAATCAGCCGGTATAAAATTGATGCAGAGCTGGCACAGATAGCCTGTAACAATGGCGCAATCATAAGAGAAAATGAAAAAGTTAATCAAGTAGTTTTTGATGGCAGGCTTTTCACTGTACAGTCTGCTTCCTTTACCATTAAAGCAAAATGTGTAGCAGCGGCTTTTGGCAAACGCAGTAACCTGGATGTAAAATGGAAAAGACCATTTGCAATTCAAAAGCCTGGTAAACTGAATAATTTTATCGGCGTAAAATACCATATAAAAATTAATGCAGAAGCAGATACTATTGCATTGCATAATTTTGCTGATGGATATTGCGGCATGTCGCAGGTAGAAAACAATGAGTATTGTCTTTGTTATTTAACTACGGCACGCAACCTTACAAAATCGGGTAACAGCATTGCTGTTATGGAAAAAAATATTTTACAATGCAACCCTTTCCTGAAAAAAATCTTTTTAAATGCTGTATTTGTAAATAAAGAACCGGTTACCATTGCGCAGGTAGCCTTTACTCAAAAAAAACAGGTAGAAGATCATGTACTGATGGTAGGCGATTCGGCTGGCATGATAACGCCTTTATGCGGCAATGGCATGAGTATGGCGCTTCATGGAAGCAAGATAGCCGCAGAATCAATAACCGCTTTTTTACACCACAAAATATCAAGACAGCAAATGGAAGCAGCCTACAGCCTGCAATGGAATAAATTGTTTGCAAAACGCCTGCGCACCGGGCGTTTTATTCAGCGTATGTTTGGTAAACCATGGCTTACCAATGTTTTTATTGCTATATTGAAACCTTTTCCAAAAATTATTGCATATTTGATACGCCAAACCCATGGAGAACCCTTTTGAAAACTAATTATAATTGGCATGAAACATCTTTTATTGATGGTATGGTTTGGCCTGGCAATGGCATATAATACTGAAGCACAAAATTACCATGCCATCCAGGGTTCCTCATACGCAGGCGCCCTGGGCGTGCATAATAATCCAGCATCTATTGTTAATACCCCTTTTAAGTGGGACGTGGTATTGTTTGGCGCCCAGGTTAAAAGCAGCACCAACGCTTTTAGCATCCATAACTATTCATTGCTATCCTCACCAGCCAATTCTCTTTATCGTGTAGATAAAGGCCAGTATAAAAGAAAAGCCAATATGGATGTAAACCTTAACCTGCTCAATGCAAGAATAGCACTGAACAGGAAAAGCAGCCTGGCCTTTGGCGCCAATATCAGAAGTTATACCAATCTCAAAACAAGTGACTACAATTTTATTGATACACTTGACAATGTCAGTAATTTTTTAGCAATCAACCCGGAGATTAACAGCGTAAATGCAAAGGTATTCAGCAGCAGCTGGCTGGAAGGCTATATCAGTTATGCACGTACGCTCTCAGATAATGAATTTGGCAGGCTGAACGCTGGTATTACTGTTAAAGTAAGCAGGGGCATTTCCGGTGCTTATGCAAATATCGATAATATAGGTTTTTCACGAAGTACTCAGAATAATACTACGGTTTATAATGTTAATGCGGCCAATATTATTTATGGATACTCATCTAATTACGATCGCTGGCAAAATAGTAATAGCAGTTCACAAAACATAAATAATTTTATCAGTTATACAGAAGGCGGTGCATCTGTTGATGCAGGTATAGAATATTTAATAAAACCTCAGGGCACTACCAGTTTTTATGATGAAGAAGATTACTATGATTACGACTGGAAAATTGGTCTTTCTTTATTAGACATAGGCGGCAACCAGTATAAATATGGTATACAGAGCCGTATAGTCAACGGCGTAAAAACAAATATCACCGGAGCCACACTGGATAATAAGTTTGATTCAACGATAGGTAGTTTTAAGCAGTTTAATGATAGTCTTGGTACTGTTATAAACGGAAACGCAGCAGGCGGAAAGTTTACCGTAGTAAATCCAACGAGGCTGGTGGCAAACATTGATCATTATCTTACGGGTAATTTTTATATAAATGCTGAATTGTCGATCAATATCCCCCTGGCATCCATAAAAAAAACTTATTTGCAGGTGAAAGCAATGAACTTGCTTACTGTTACGCCCCGCTGGGAAACAAAAAGGTTTGGTTTTTACATGCCTGTCCAATACAACAATCAAAACCAATTCTGGGTGGGTGGTGCTTTCAAAGCCGGACCACTATTGCTGGGTGTACACAACCTGGTAAATTTATTTTCTAAAAGTTCTGCGCAGAATGGTGGCGGTTATATCGCACTTATTTTCCGATCTCCAAAAGGGCCCAGTGGTAAAACAGATAAAAGACTGAATTGCCCGAAACCAATCTGGTGAAAAATTGTATGCTTTCTACTTTAGCGCAATGCTGTATAATCATTTTATTACCTTCAGATTTTAACCGATATATAACTGTATGAAAAAAATTGTTTTGTTATGGATTTCTATGCCCTTTGTTCTGCCTGCACTGTCCCAGAATGATTCAAAACCCGGCGAAACATTTTATATGCTGGATGCAAATTTTAAAGGAACTCCACAGGAAAAAGCTGTATATTTTATTCATTCGGTAAAAATACATGATAGCTGCTGGCAATTTGATACGTATAATATTTTTGGTCCGATCATTAGTTCAGAACAATATAAAGATGAAAAAGGTAATGAAGCAAATGGGCAATTCTGCTATTATAACAAGCGTGGTAAAATGGATTCCAGCGGTAGTTATACCAATGGATACCAGGTGGGTTCCTGGTATTTTATAAATGATACAGGCAGGACGTATCTGCAAAAAGATTATGATGCCGGAATACTGATTGCAAGTAAAGATTTTATTAAGCTTGATTCAATCAAAAAGGAAAAGAAAGATACAGCAGATAAAACTGATGCTGCAGAAGTTGAATCTGATTTTCCTGGCGGACAATCACGCTGGCTCTATTATCTCTCAAAAAATATGGTTTATCCTGAAAGGGGCATGCAGGCCAATAAACAAGGCACTGTTGTAGTACAATTTATAATAGATCTGGAAGGACATGTCATTTCATCTCAAATTACCCAGTCTGTAGAGTATTCGCTGGACCAGGAAGCAATGCGCCTGATCAAACATTCACCAACCTGGAAGCCTGCCACCCAGGATGGCAAAAAAGTAAAATCATACAAAAAGCAACCCATCACATTCAGATTTACATCAAATTAGTATTTTCAATAATTTTTGAAACTTCAGAAATACAACTTAAATTTAGGTTGCAAAAAGATAGTATGAAACTAACAGAGGCGAAATTACAATTCATTGCTTCCTGGGGTGCATTTGGTACCCACTGGGGAATCAACCGCACCATGGCCCAGATACATGCATTGTTACTGGTTAGTGCAGATCCTATTAACCAGGACGATATTATGGAACAACTGAGTATCAGCAGGGGCAATGTTAACATGAATATCCGTGAACTGATTGACTGGGCATTGGTAGACAGGGTGATTGTACCCGGGGAGCGTAAAGAATATTTCAGCGCAGAAAAAGATATCTGGAAAGTAGCCAGGCTTATTATAAAGGAAAGAAAAAAACGTGAGCTTGATCCCATGCTTAAATTACTTGACCAGCTAAAAGAAGTAGAAGGTGACAAAAAAGACAAACATGTAAAGCAATTTACAGATACCGTAGGTGGCATAAAACGTTTTGGTGAACAGGCAGATAAAATGCTGGACGTAATGATAAAAGCCGATGAGAACTGGTTTGTGGGTAGTTTGATGAAGTTTTTTAAATAGACTTTGCTGAGAAAGTTTAAGATAATATCACCTGAATATCAATTAACAAAAGCGGTATTACATTTGTTATAAATTAATACAAAGAGAGCATGGATCAGCTAAAAAAGAAAACACTGGTACTCGGCGCATCTGCTAACCCTGAACGATATAGCTATCTGGCCATGAACCGGTTGCATACTGCCGGACACCCGGTAGTTGCTATTGGCAAAAATAGATCAATGGTTAATGGTGTGGAAATAACTACTGACAAACCAGCGGCAAACGATATTGATACGGTTACACTGTACCTAAATCCCGCCAACCAGAAAGCGTACTACAACTACATATTATCACTTAAGCCAAAACGCATCATCTTTAACCCTGGCACCGAAAATCCTGAATTATATGATCTCGCTAAAGCGAATAATATCAGGCCGGTGGAAGCGTGTACACTTGTTTTATTAAGTACAGGCCAATTTTGATGCAGCGTTAAACAATTTTTTTTTACCGCCACCGTTTTATTTTTATACTGCTGTTTTGTAAGAAGTATATCGTTGTTCGTACCCTCCTGAATTATATCCAAATCCTTTAAAAATAATCATCCCATGAAATTCCTATGCCTTTGGGGTATCATCGCCTGCATGCTGATGGCATTTACCGCAGATTGCCAGTCTGCCCCCCCGCTTAACCAGCACCCTGCAGAAAAATTGCCACTCTTTAATCAATTACCAGAAAAAATTTTGTGTCCCGTAGCTTCCCTGCAAAATATTTTTTCAGCAGCTGTCAATGCTAATATAAATGTATTATTAGGGCCGCAATTAAAGATAGAAGGTACAGTACTGGCAAAAGTAACTGTTACACCCGACCAGTTAAGCATCAATGTACGCTGCAGCAATTTTCAGAATGCACTACTAAACATTTCACGTATTACAAAGGCCGATGGCTCTTTCTCCTACATTGGAAGAATAGTAAGTATGCGTCATGGTGATATATTATTACTATGGGAAGAAAATGGCCAGTATTCTTTTATCAGGCAAAAACAACTACTGGCAATGGTTGAATAATCATACAGCACTTTCTCCCCTATATCCCTTAACCAAAATGAAACTGTTTCAATATTATATACTGGTTGCACTAACCTCCGTGCTTTCTCCGGCCATGGCGCAGTTACCAAAACTTAACAGTTATACCGCTGCTCCGGCTACTGTCTTTATAGATTTTGACGGCCAGTATGTTGCCGGCTCTGCATGGAACATGAGCGGCGATATTGATGCCGCCGCAGCAGGATTTAATACTACTGATATTACGCAAATTTTCAGCCGTGTTGCAGAAGATTACCGTCCGTTTAACCTGAACATTACCACCGATTCAACACTTTACTGGGCAGCACCCCGAAATAAGCGTATGCGCATAATAGTTACACCCACCTCTCAATGGTATGGTGCCGCAGGCGGGGTTGCCTATGTTGGTTCATTTGTATGGGGAGACAATACACCTGCCTGGGTTTTTTCAGCATTGCTGGGCAACCGGCCAAAATGGGTAGCAGAAGCCATATCTCATGAGATTGGTCATACGCTTGGCCTGCAGCACCAGAGTGTATACGATGCCGGTTGTAATAAGATTGCAGAATACAGCACCGGCCTTGGAACCGGCGAAATAGGCTGGGCGCCCATCATGGGGGCGGGCTATTACCAGAATCATACTACCTGGCATATCGGCCCAAATACAATCAATTGCGGTACCATGCAGAATGATTTTGATATCATAAACACAAAAAATGGTTTTGGTTTAAGACCCGATGATCATGGCGATAACAATACCACAGCCACAGCAATTAATATTTTTGCCGATGCATTTACTGCCAGCGGTCTAATCAATACTTCAACAGATGTCGATGTTTTTAAACTGGTTATTCCAGCGGTCACCTCACTTAAATTAAGTGCCATACCGCAAAATGTTGGCAGTGGCGATGATGGCGCTAATATTGATATTAAAGTAACATTGCTGAACGGCACTGACACTATAAACAGTTATAACCCCTTAACCCTCCTGAACGCCGGTGTTGATACCAACCTCAACGCCGGCACTTATTATCTGGTGGTAGATGGCGTAGGCAATATTTATCACAATGATGTGGGAAGCGTTGGCCTGTATAATATCACCGGCAACACTTCAACCTTATTGCCCGTAAAGAACTTTAATTTCAGCGGCAGTATTAATAATGACAAACACCAGCTTTCCTGGTTGTTGCAAACAGATGAAGTTATTAAGCAGGTGGTCATTGAATCCTCAACGGACGCGCAGCATTTTACAACCCTTGCCGCCCTTAACCCGGCCATCAGATCATATGCCAACCAGCCATGGGACACTGAAACAATTTATTACCGCTTAAAAGTGATAACTGAATTGAACGGACAGGGCTATGCATCCAATATTATTTCATTGAAAAGCAGGACAGGGATGAGTGGTATACAGGTAATAAACAACAATAGTGGCGATATAACCATTAAGAGCAGCGGCTACTTTGTATACCAGTTATTTACTGCAGGCGGCCAGCTGATTGGCAGCGGTAAACTGAATGCCGGCATAAACCAAGTGGCGGCCCGCGGCATAAAAGGCGTGTTATTATTGCATTGCAGCAATGGTAACCAGTCGTTTACTCAAAAATTAATAAAACAATAACCGCCCAGGGTTGTTTTATTTAAATGGTTTATTCGTAAATTCGGAAAACCCATTTAAATATGATCTGGAGAAAATTTAATGGCGACCCACTTGATCTTCCTATCAAACAGGCTGTTGAAAACACCATCAAACGTGAAAGCAACAAAGGTTACCACCTTAAAGTTTGTATTGGTACAGACAGCCAGGTAAAAGGCAGCGATACTGAATTTGCAACGGTAATTGTTTTTTTGCGTGAGGGGCATGGAGGTTTTATGTTCATTCACAATGAAAAAACAAAAAACAAGTATAGTATCAAAGAACGCATGCTGGTAGAAGTAGCCAAAAGCATAGAAATTGCTTATGAGCTCTGCCCCCTGTTTACAAAATACGATGTAGATATGGAAGTGCATGCGGACATTAATACCAACCCGCATTTTAAAAGCAATGATGCCCTCAAAGAAGCCATGGGTTATATCCTGGGTATGGGCTTTGCTTTTAAGGCCAAGCCAGAAGCTTTTGCCAGCAGCAGCTGCGCCAATAAGATAGTAAACTAACGCCCTTCCCTGCTGAAGGGTTTTTTAATGCACAGCTGTGTGGTAAACACGGTTAAGGAAGTTATCTCTCTAAATGAAATTTTAGCGCCGTATTATTTTCGCCGCACATACGCAGATGTTGTTTTTTATGCAAATTCCGGACTTTTGATTCTTAACGATTAATTGTTAATTATCAATTTCCTCAGGCACTTTCTCATAGCGCTCACTTGCATCACCAATAAACTTTAGTATTTTATCCCTGCCCAATTTTTTAATCGCACTGGTTACAAAATGGGCGGGTAAGAATTCCCAATCTTTGCGCATGGCGTTTAAAAAGGCTTTTACATTAGCAGCTACCACGCGCTGGGTTTCCTTATCGGCTTTCGTAAAGATTAGTGCAAAAGGTATCTGCCATTCGCCCAACTGGTTTACAAAATCAAGATCAATTTTTTGCGGGCCATGCCGGCTGTCAATTAATACAAATATGTTTACCAGGTTCTCCCGTTTCCTCAGGTAGTTTTCAATCATTTGTTCCCATCTTCTCCTGTCGCGCTGAGAAACCTTTGCAAAACCATATCCTGGTAAATCAACAATATACCAGCTTTTATTAATGATAAAATGATTGATCAATTGTGTTTTTCCCGGTGTGCCGGAGGTCTTGGCAAGTTTCTGGTTATTGCAAAGCATATTAATAACAGAACTCTTACCTACGTTACTACGGCCAATAAAAGCATACTCCGCTTTGTCCGGGGATGGGCATTTGGTATAATCGGGGCTGCTGATAACGTATTCCGCAGAATTAATTTCCATGCCGCGAAGGTATGCTGAAGCCGTTTAAAGTTCAATAAGTTTAAAGTTCCTGCGCAGCTAAGAACCTTAGACCTTAGACCTTAAACCTTTATTATCTTTGCCAACCAATGAATAAAAGCCTTCCGCACGATACAATTGTTCCTTTTAAAGACTCCGATCAATCCAAAAAAAGGCAGGTAGCCAGCATGTTTGACCAGATAGCTTTCCGCTACGATTTCCTGAATCGTTTTTTAAGCGGTGGCATAGATATCTACTGGCGTAAAAGGGCAATAAAGGAGCTAAAAGCACTTCAGCCTAAAAAATTACTGGATGTGGCAACCGGCACGGCCGATATGGCCATTATGAGCCATAAATTTCTGAATCCTGAAACAATTGTTGGCATAGATATTTCAGAGGGGATGCTGCAATTGGGAAGGAAAAAGATAGCCAACTTGCTGTTAAATAAGCAGATAGCTCTTTATCAGGGGGATAGTGAGGCAATAAACTTTGCCACTGATACGTTTGATGCCATTACGGTGGCTTTCGGGGTCAGGAACTTTGAAAACCTTGGAAAAGGATTGGGCGAAATGAAACGTGTTTTAAAACCGGGCGGGAAACTGGTAATACTGGAATTTTCAAAACCCAAACAATCTGTATTAAAAGGTTTGTATAACCTGTATATGCGTTTTGTAACACCCGGAATTGGCAGGTTAATTTCCAAAAACCGGGAGGCCTACCAGTATTTAAATGACTCTGTTCAAAAATTTCCCGAGGGAAATGATTTTATAACCATAATGAATGATATTGGATACACTGCTACTTATTTTAAAAAACTTACAGGAGGAATATGTACCATTTATTGCGGTTCAAAAAACAACAGTACAGCATTGTAGCAGTGCTTCTTTTACTGGCTTCTTCATTTTCTTCTTTTGCGCAGCTGAGAGATGGCGTTAACCTGCCTGACAATGATGATAAAGCCTATCATATCGGTATTGTGGTAATGGGTGTAAGCAGCCGTTTTCAGATTAGTCAGCACCCCAACTTTTTGCAAAGCGATACGGTACTTTCTGTTTATCCTCAAAATACAGGTGGTATTGGCATAGGCGGTATGCACACATTTAAACTGGGCAGCCATTGGGATGCAAGGGTGGTTTTTCCGCAATTGCTTTTTGCCAACAAAGTAATTACCTACGAATTAAAATATCCTGAAAGTGGGGAAAGCGCTGTTACACATAAAACAATCGAATCCATTTTACTGGGTATTCCTATCCAGGTAAAATATAAAAGCGACCGCATCAATAATTTTCGTGTATACATGATGGGTGGCGTTAAGTATGAAACGGATCTTTCTTCCAAAGCAAGGGCAAAAAATGCAGAAGACCTGGTAAAGCTAAAAAGCAATGATTTTGGTATTGAAGCGGGTATTGGTTTTAATTTCTATATGCGTTATTTTATTCTTTCGCCCGAAATAAAAATAAGCAATGGCATCAGCAATGTACACAGCCGCGACGCCAGCCTGAAATTTTCTAATGTAATAGATAAAATACAATCAAGGCAAATTGTCTTCTCTTTAATATTTGAAGGGTAATTTTATGCAGGAACCGGGAATTCGGTTGCAGACTGTTGTAGTGATTGCAATGGCGGTCTTTGAAATGAAAGTGACAGGCCTGCTCTGCATTGAGCCGGTATAACCGCTTCTTCAGGTAAATAAACACTTAATTTATCTCTTCTTCTTCCCGGCTGGTTTTACCGGTTCGGGTTCCACCACATGCAGCTGATCCTTTAAAAAATTAGTGACTTTTGTAAACAGGTTAATGCGGGCAATATTGGCCGTGCCGCTGCTGCTGATGTTATGGGTATAATCGGGAAAGAAATACTGATCAAATTGTTTATTGGCATTTATCAGTTCACGGCTCAGTTCCATTGAATTCTGAATCTGCACATTATCGTCTGCACTGCCATGCACCAGTAAAAGGCCACTTGTATAATTATTTACAAAATTTACAGGTGATGCTTTTTTATATCCATCAGGATTTTCAGCCGGCAACTGCAATAATCTTTCTGCATACACATTGTCATAAAACCGCCAGTTGGTTACAGGGGCAATGGCAACAGCTGCTTTAAAATGGCCGGCATATTTTGTAGTGGCCAGTGCCGCTAAATAACCACCGTAGCTCCAGCCCATAATGGCCGTATTGGCACTGTCTGCCCTGTAATTATTAACCAGGTAATTTTTTAATGCAATAATATCTTCCATCTCTGTATCGCCCGGCTTTTTATACGTGGATTTTCTAAATAACTGTCCACGCCCGGGCGTGCCCCTCGGATCAATACAAGCCACCAAAAAGCCCTGGTTGGCAAAGTAGCGCATTGTCAGGCCCATTTTATCCGCCCACTCATTACGGGCCTCCTGCTTTGTGTTGCCGCCATATACATAAATTAGCAGGGGTAGTTTTTTTGCAGTGCCAGCGGGTGGTTTTATCAGCCAGCCATTAAAGCTGGTGTCCTTGTAGGTAAAATTGAAATTATCTGCTGGCGGTATGTCAAACTCGTCCAGGTGTTGCTGTAATAATTTATTCTGGATGAGTTTTTCATGCAAAGCTTTGCCGTTGCTGTTGTACATCTGGTAGCGTGCAGGCTGGTTAAGTGCTGAATACCCGTCAAAGAAATACCGGTAATTATCAGTAATCTGCACATCATGTACGCCACTGTTACCAGTAAGCTGGTGCAGGTTCCTTCCATCCAGCCCACACTTATATAAATGTGCATCTCTTACTGATGCCTCATTGGCCATAAAATAAATTTCACCGTTTTGCTCATCAATGCCTTCTACGTTCAATACTTCCCAGTTTCCCGAAGTTAATTGCCTGGGCTGGTAATTATTCAATGGCACTTCATACAAATGCGTATACCCATCCTGTTCACTCAGCCACAAAAATGAATTTTTTGTTTGCAGAAAAAAGAGATTGTTGGGATATATTTTGACGTAAGTTTTACTTTCTTCATTAAAAACAGATTGCGAGTTGCCATTCCGCACATTTACTTTTAATACATCCAGCCTGGTTTGCGGACGATTTAATTTCTGTACCCACAATGCATTGCCATCTGTTTGCCATTGTACGCCCACTATGTACTGGTTGGGGTTAACGCCCACATCTGCTTTGGTTAATACTTTGTTCCGCAGGTTATAAATGTATACCTGCACCTCGGGTATGGCCTCACCGGCTTTTGGGTAGCGCTCATTGTTTATTTCAGGGTAAGTTCTGCCATCATATACTGTAACAGGATATTGCTGTACAACGGTTTCATTAAACCGGAGAAAAGCAATACTTTCTCCGTCAGGACTCCATTTATATGCTTGGCTCATGGCAAATCCTTTTTCATACAGGGCATCTGCCATACCATTTAAAAATCCTCCGGGTGTGCCATCCGAAGTTATGGCCAGCACCTGGTCGGTGATTAAATCTCTCACATATAAATTCCCCTCTCTTATAAAAGCAAGGCGCTTGCTATCCGGAGAAAAACTGGCGTAGCTCTGCTTGCCGTCAGCAGAAACAGGTTTCAGTGTTCTTTTGGTTCTGTCCCAGATAAAATTAAATTCTTTGGTAGAATTATAAAACAAAGGTTCAATCTGTGTTTTTATAAGAATTTTTGAATCATCCGGAGAAAAATCAAAGTCTTCAAAAAAAGTAAAAGTAACAGGCAGGGAATCTTTACCGGTCTTAATCTGGTTGCTGAAAATAGTATCTACGAGGCGCCCGGTTTCAAAATCGAGTGTAATAATTATTTCGCTATTGGTGGCTTTGTTAGCAAAAATATAGGCAATTGAATCGCCGGTATGGGTAAGATGCACGCGCAGTTTCTGTTCCTCCAGGTAATTACCACCCCAGATGGCATCCAGCGTAAGTTTCTTTTTTTCAACTGGTTTGTTATTTTGCCCCATTGCAGCAACCGGGGCAAATAATATTATAAATACAAGCAGCCTGTTCATAACCATACTTCTGATTTTACTCTGCCGATCATTTATCAGCCAGTCTTCACAATTCAGCTTACACTGAACAACATAACATATACAAACAAAATTCTTGTTACCAATTGTTTTAATAATCATATTCCCTTCTAAACATATTTAACCGCAGCCCTATGCTAAACATGGTTGTTTTCTGCGCAAGTTGTGCAGCATCGGGCACACTTAACTTACGGTACATAACAGACGCATCAATAAATAAATTTTCCAGCACCTCATAGCCAATCCATAAAGACGCATTTGCACCTGTACTTTTTACACCATGGGTGGTTGTATATCCATAATCAGACGCACGGTGGGTATTAGGTATAACAATATTACTGCCGTAGTCACTGTTGGCTGTATCAAGACCCTGCCTGAAAACAATGAGCTTAGCCTGCACATTCCATTTGGGTGCGGGCTGATATCTTATTATACCAATGGCTTCAATAAAATTAGCCCCCAATGGATGTGCCAGTGGCTGGTTATAATGACTATAATTAGCCACAGAATCAAAATGAGAATAAGTAAAGGGACGAACGTAATTTATTTCTCCCTGCAGATCAAAATTCTTTATTTTAAAAGCATCAATGTATTTAAAGCCGCCTTGTATGCCCTGTTTGTTTCCCCACCATCCATTACCAGCTTTGACTTCATTTAATTTAAATTCATCCAGCATAACCTGTCCGTATAACTGCAATGTATGGGCTATATTGGCTTTAAAATTAAATCCCACATTGGCATTATCAGGACTGCCATTCTGTTGTTCGGCTGACCGCAGGAATATAATGGGATTTAAATAACCAAATTCATAATGGTTGGTCCTGCCAAAAATAACCGATTCAAATAACCCTATATTCAGCCATTTGGTAGCCTGCAGGCTGAGGTGGTGCATGCTGGCATATTTCTTTGGCAGTAATTTATCGCCGCTGCTGGTTCCATTCGATAACTCCATGAAAAGATTCTGGTAGTTAAGTTTCCAGATATGGGTATTGAGTTTCAGGAAAAGGTTGCTGCTTCCAAAATCACTCAGGAACAAACTCCTGTAACCATCGCCAATAAAATTCCGATCATAGCCAAATTGGATATTGATATATTTGGTCGCGTTAAAATGGATGGATCCCCGTGCATCAAAATAATCGAAACCGGTTGTTTTAAACGTTTTATAAAAACCGGCACCCGGCACAGCACTAAATTTTTGCTCCCATTGCCGTACAAAAAGTGGTGGCCGTTCCTGGTTGTCGGTAGCATAAAAATCGAACCCTATTTTTTTAGCAATTAAACCCCGGAAGGCTACGCCCTTGCTGTTGAGATAAACACTTCCACTCCTGTTGCCTGATTCTCTCCCTTGTATTTGTTGTATGACCGGGTTAATAGCAAGAAAAAAATCTTTCTGGTTTACCTGCAAAAAATCTCCTTTTGTTTTATAAAATGCGCCTAAAACTGGCTTTTTGCTTTGAAAGGAGCTGATATCCCCCGATACCCATTCGCTGCTGTTCATGAGGGCATCTTGCATATTATAGATATCCGTTGGGGTAAATAAAGTGGAATCGTTTCCATAATATTTTTCAATACCCTCCACCATTGTTTTCCGCAAATAAGGTTTGGTAGTAGAAAAGCCCAGGGCAGAATCATGCATGAGCTTGATATCCATCCTGTTTAATAACCAGTTTTCTTTGGCGCCCTGGGGAAGATTAACAGACTGGGCCCATGACCATGCGGGAATAATAAAAATAAGCCAGCTTAACGTGGTTTTTTTAAATTGCATGCAATAGTTGTTTTAAGAGGATAAAGCCTATACTTGTATATGTTACAAAAATACCTGATTAAGAATATATTGGTTGTAAACGAAGGTAAGATAATGAGCCGGGATGTATTTATCAAAAACGGCCGCATTGAGAAGATAGCAGAGAAGATAGTTACCCGCGAAGCAGTAATAGAAATAAAAGGCGAAGGCAAATATCTTTTGCCAGGAGCCATAGACGACCAGGTGCATTTCAGGGAACCGGGTTTAACGCACAAAGCCACTATTTATACTGAGTCGAAAGCCGCTGTGGCCGGGGGTGTCACCTCATTTATGGAAATGCCCAATACGGTGCCACCCGCTTTTACGCAAGCGCTTTTGGAACAGAAATATGAGATTGCCAGAAATACTTCGCTGGGCAATTATTCATTTTTTATGGGTACTTCCAATGATAATACGGATGAAGCGCTCCGGACAAATGAAAAAAAAAATACTATATGCGGTATTAAAATATTTATGGGTTCTTCTACCGGCGGTCTGCTGGTAGATAGCCCGCTTACGCTTGACAAACTTTTTTCTGAAAGCGAAGTATTGATAGCTACCCATTGCGAAAATGAAAAAATTATAAAAGCCAATTTTGAGCGGTTGAAAAAAGAAAAAGGCATTTTAACAGCCGCTGATCACCCGCTGATACGGGATGAAGAAAATTGCTTTGAAAGTTCGTTTTATGCCATTCAGTATGCAAAAAAACACAATAGCCGTTTGCATATCCTGCACATCAGCACGGAAAGGGAGTTGCAGTTATTTACTAATCTTATACCGCTAAAAGACAAACGCATTACTGCGGAAGTATGCGTGCACCACCTGCATTTTACGGCAGATGATTATGCCGAAAAGGGGAATTTAATTAAATGTAATCCTGCTATTAAAGCTGCTTATAACAGGGATGCGTTATGGACCGCCCTGCTGGATGACAGGCTGGATGTGATAGCCACCGATCATGCACCGCATACCTGGGAAGAGAAAACCGAACCTTATGAAACGGCCCATGCAGGGCTGCCGCTGGTACAGCATTCTTTACCACTGATGCTCCATTATGTAAAACAAGGGAAAATATCATTGGAAAAAGTGGTAGAAAAAATGAGTCATGCAGTAGCAGACTGCTTCCAGGTAGCAGAACGGGGATACATACGCGAAGGTTATTATGCAGATCTGGTAATAGTAAACATGGATCAGCCAACTACCGTAACCAGGAAAAATATACTGTACAAATGTGGCTGGAGCCCATTGGAAGGATTTGTGTTCCCCGCGGCTATAACGCATACATTTGTTAGCGGCCACCTGGTTTATGGAAATGGCATGTGGGATGAATCTAAGATGGGTGAACGGCTGGTTTTTGACAGGAAGTAATGGGTTTAAAGTTTAAAGGTCTAAAGTTCTTTATGCTGAAAGTCCTTACAGGAAGCCACAACCGCAACTTTACACTTTAAACTTTTAACTTTTGAAGGCATGCAGATAGACAATACTACTTTCAGCGATCTTTCTGTCTTTCACCAGGAGGAAGAATCTTCCATATTTCACAAATTAAATCTTACACAAACCATCGGTGGTAAAGAATGGCTGGCCCGTTTTTTTAGTGAGCCATTGGCAGAATTAAAAAAAATAAACGAAGTTCAGCAAATTCTGCGTTGCATTACCGCCAATGAAATACAATGGCCGCAGACAATTACCAATGGCACTGTTATGGTAATTGAAAAATTTTATGAATCACCGGTTGATACCATTCCCGATTCTCCCCATTTCTTAAATGCGCTTAGCTATAAGCTGCTGCATGCGCCTGATTATTCATTGGTAAAGTATACGGTTGGGCATTTTGCTGATTTTGTAAGAGGTTTTAGTGAGCTGGCCGCCGTTTTTGATAATGACAGCACGCCACCAACCTTACGGCTATATATACAAAGAGCCGCACAATTATTAAATCATGAGGTCATTATAAAACTGGCAGAAACAAAAAAGGGGATTGTTTTAACCCCGCTGCAGACTATTTATTTTGGCAATTATATCCGCTACCGTTTTAAAAATGCAGCGCTTGAACTCATTGATATTTTTGGAAGGCTGGATGCCTGGTATTCTATGGCAAAAGCAGTTTCCAAATTTAATCTATCCTTTCCGGATTTCACAGAATCGCCTCAGGCCGCACTGGAAGCAAAAGGACTGTATCATATTTTATTACCTACGCCTGTTGCATATGATGTAAACCTGCAAAAACAGCAAAATTTTTTATTTCTTACCGGTGCCAATATGGCCGGTAAAAGCACTTTTATAAAATCTGTTGGTGCAGCGGTATACCTTGCGCATTTGGGTATGGGCGTACCTGCACAGTCTATGCAGCTCAGTTTGTTTGATGGCATACTCAGTAATATTAATGTGGTAGATAATATTGTAAAGGGCGAAAGCTATTTTTTTAATGAAGTGCAAAGAATTAAAAATACCATCAATAAAATAAATGATGGCAAAAAATGGCTGGTATTGATTGATGAACTCTTTAAAGGCACCAATGTGCAGGATGCCATGAAATGTTCCGGCGCTGTTATCAGGGGATTGATCAAAATACCCAATTCATTGTTTATCCTTTCTACACATTTATATGAGATTGCTGATGAACTGAATGTATACAGCAATATTATATTCCGCTATTTTGAAACAGAAGTAAAAGAAGAGCAGCTTTTGTTCAGCTATCAACTCAAAGAAGGCATCAGCAATGATCGTATCGGATACCTCATACTAAAACAGGAAAAGGTTGTGGAAATGCTGGAACGTTTATAATCGTTGAGAACATCAGCATAATACCTGTCTGATGAAGACATAGAACAAGGGAGAAGAGTGGCGATGCTGGAACGAATGCCTGGCATTTATTACCCCGGCCCACCGTATAGTCCGAAGAAAGTAACTGAGATACCAGAGAATTTGTAATTTCAGCGGATTATAACCGCATACGAATGAAACAATTTTGGTTATTCTGCTTTCTCGCTTCCTGTATACTCACACATGCGCAAAGAGACTATAAAAACGCCGCTATTGATGTACTGCATTATACCTTTAACCTGCAGCTGAATGATGAAAACAACAATATAAAAGCAGAGGCTATCATCGCTATAAAATTCCTGGAAGCCAAAGCCTCTTTTGATTTGGATATGGTAAAGAAAAACAGCAACGGCAGGGGAATGACCGTTACCGCTGTTAAAGAAAACAATAATCATGTTTCCTTTTTGCAGGAAGCTGAAACCATTCACATCTATACAAAGGCAAAAGCAGGCGACACTATTAACTATACCATCACCTATGAAGGCATACCAGCCGATGGATTGATTATTGATAAAAATAAATATGGCCACCGGACTTTCTTTGGTGACAACTGGCCCAATCGTGCACATAACTGGCTGCCATGTATTGATGACCCATCCGACAAGGCATCAGTAGATTTTATTGTTACCGCACCAGAACATTACCAGGTAATAGCAAATGGCCTGCAGACAGAAGAAAACAACCTGCCCAATCATCTTAAACAAACGCATTGGAAAGAAACCGTTGACCTGCCCACTAAAGTAATGGTGATTGGCGCTGCAGATTTTGCAGTCAATTATACAGGTGACGTTGATTGCATACCGGTTTACAGCTGGGTATACCCGGAAAATAAGGAAGTTGGTTTTTATGCTTACGCATTAGCCAAAGACATACTTCCCTGGTTTATAAAAAATATAGGAGCTTATGCTTATAAAAAATTAGCCAACGTACAATCAAAAACACAGTTTGGCGGCATGGAAAATGCCAGCGCTATTTTTTATTTTGAAAATTCTGTGCAGGGTGATCGCAAAATAGAATCATTGCTTACCCATGAAATTGCACACCAGTGGTTTGGCAATTCCGCTACAGAAGCCAGCTGGCCACATATA
>JBDSOC010000283.1:0-6768 GCA_039915085.1 Chitinophagaceae bacterium | reverse complement strand
AGCCAGTCGAAATCGAAAACAGCCCGATTTCGACATAGTTCCCTGATTAGGCTTCTGTACTACTGTGACTTCAGCTGCGCCAATCCTACCTTTTGAGGGACGACTAAATAAATATCCTGGTCCCCGTTCCGGAATAACTTTCCCTGAAATCTTTGGGTGTGGTGCTTTTTTTCTTTTTAAAGATGCGGTTGAAATTGGAAATGTTATTGAAACCACAGTGATACGCAATTTCCGCTACTGACTGGGAAGTATCTATTAGCATTCTTGATGCATTGCCCAATCTTATGTCATTCAGGCAATCAATAAATGTCATGCCCGTTTTTGTTTTAAAAAAACGGCTAAAAGCAGCTTCCGTCATATTTGACAACTTTGCTACCTCGCTTAATTTAATGGACTTGTGAAAGTTCTGATTAAGATGCTCCATTGTTTTTTCTACGCGCCTGCTATTGTAAAAAGAATGTTCTGCATTGTTGAAGGACGTGTCAGACAGCATGCGCATGTTTCTTGAAGTAGAAAGATCATGCAGGATTGAAATTAATTCGAGCACGGAATCAAACCCGTGTTTTTTATTGAGTTCCAGTATACGTGGTGCCAGGTGCTGAATGGTTTCTTTTGAAAAAGATATACCACGGCTTGATTTGTCGAACATGGCGCGTATAAAACTCAGCTGGTTTCTTCTAAGCAGTTTTTCATCAAAGAGATCTTTGTGAAACTGGATGGTTATTTCATGTATTTCTTTGCTTTTACATTTATGAGTAAACCATGCATGCATGAGGTTAGAACCTACCAGCACCAGTTCCATGTCGTTTATTTCTTCCATGTGGTCACCCACAACGCGTTTTGCCCCTTTGGCATTGCTGATAAAATTAAGTTCATATTCTTCATGGTAATGAAGAGGAAAATCAAAATCACTTTTTAGCCTTGAAAAAAGTGTAAAACAATCTGCCTGGGTCAAAGGTGTAATCTCTTTTAAGGTATTCTTGAGCATATGGCAAGGTTGGCAATCGTATCAGATATCTGGTCTGTTAACCCGAAATTGTACAGATTAAGGTAAAAATAGTATAATATTTCATAATTTCTTCAAATGCGGGCAATGTGACTGCAACCTTTGGTGGTTTCTTCCGTGGTTTAAATTGTTTGTTTAAAGTAAATAGTATAATAGAATGGTAAAAAAGTATTAGCTTTTCGTGATTTAATAAATTTAATTTTGCTTTGATCTGCTGCTATATGAGAGATAAGCTTTTCTGCTTTTTTACACAGGCAATTGTTTTGCCGGGTTGTATCTTTCTTCTCTCTTATCCGCACATATCTTTCATTATTTTTAAAAGCAGCATACCTTGAAAATGAACAAATTAAAGCTTGTGCTATTAATAATGTGTTTCAGTTCTGTTGTATTTGGGCAAGATTATCCCTGCGATAAAAAAGCAAGCCCGGAAACAGTTCACTTGTATAACAACCTGAAAAAAAATATTTCTAAAGGCTTTATGTTTGGTCACCAGGATGACCTGGCTTATGGTGTAAACTGGAAATATGTGAATGGCAAAAGTGATATTAAAGATGTTACAGGTGATTATCCTGCTGTGTATGGATGGGAGCTTGGTCATCTTGAATTAGACAGTGCAGCAAATCTTGATGCTGTGCCCTTTGCTGCCATGAAAAAATTTATAGCTGCTGGTTATGAGCGTGGAGGAGTAATTACCATAAGCTGGCATTTTACCAATGCATTAACCGGTAAATCCGCATGGGATGCAACACCTGGAACAGTGGCGGCAATTTTACCGGGTGGAACAAAACATGATTTATATAAAAACTGGTTAGATAAACTGGCGGCTTTTATGCTTGATCTGAAAGGCAAAACGGGCGAATCAATACCTGTTATCTTCCGGCCATTTCATGAACTCAATGGTAGCTGGTTCTGGTGGGGTAAAAATTTATGTACACCCGAAGAATTAAAACAGTTGTACCGGTTTACGGCTGCCTATTTACGCGATACAAAACAGGTGCATAATTTATTGTATGCTTTTAATACAGACCGGTTTAAAAATGAGGAAGAATACCTGGAACGTTTTCCCGGCGATGAATGGGTGGATATTATAGGGTTTGATATTTACCAGCGGGGAAAAGACAATGAGCAATTTATCCGTGAAGTGGACAAAAGCCTTTCTACACTGGAAAAAATGGCCGCAGATAAAAATAAAATTGCAGCGCTTACTGAATTTGGATATGGTACGCTGCCAGACAGTACCTGGTGGACAAAAGTTCTGCTGCCGGCGATAGGCACGCATAAAATTTCTTATGCGCTTGCATGGAGGAATGCAGGCAAATCTCCCCAGGGCAGGTATGAATATTATGTACCGTTTAAGGGAGAAGCATCGGCACCTGATTTTACTATATTTTATAAAAGCGAAAGGACCTTGTTTCAAAAAGATGTGACAAAAGAAAATTTATACAAGTGAGGGAAGCGGTTAGCTTTAAGCAGCAGGAAGAATATAAAACGAATAGTTGTTAGAAACAAAACAGTGTTAAACGCATGGCTTATTATTAATAGTTAACAATTAATAACTAACAGCTGTTTAAACGATTGCTTAAAACATTGCATGAAATTACATTTTATTGACATTGCTATCATTGTACTCTACCTGGCCCTGATGGTATCACTGGGTTTCTGGTTCAGGAAAAAAGCGAAACAAAATAAAGAAAGTTACCTGCTGGGTGGCAAATCGCTGCCCTGGTATATGCTGGGTATGAGTGATGCCAGCGATATGTTTGATATTAGTGGCACCATGTGGATGGTGTCATTGTGTTTTATATATGGAATGAAAAGTATCTGGATACCCTGGCTGTGGCCGGTTTTTAACCAGGTAATACTAATGATGTTTTTATCCAAATGGCTGCGGCGTTCTAATGCTAATACAGGAGCGGAATGGCTGGCTACGCGGTTTGGAAGTATTGGTAAAGGAATAAAATCTTCGCATAATGTAGTAGTGGCTTTTGCCTTGTTAAGTTGTTTTGGTTTTTTGGCTTACGGTTTTGTTGGGCTGGGAAAATTTATAGAAATATTTGTGCCGTGGAACCTGGTGAAGGATTATGTGCCTTTTAATGTGTCGGCACAATGGGTGCCACATTTTTATGGTATTATTTTTTCTTTGTTCGCTATGTTTTATTCAATACTTGGAGGCATGCACAGTATTGTGCTGGGCGATTTTATCAAGTATATGATCATGACAGTGGCCTGTATTTCCATTGCGGTTATTGCATATCACCATTTGCATAGTACTGGCAATACACTGAATGTTCCGGAAGGATGGTTTAATCCTTTTTTTAACTGGCATTTGGATCTCGATTGGCGGAATATCATTCCTGCAGCAAATAAAAAAATTGAAGATGATGGGTTTGGACTCTTCGGTATCTTTTTTATGATGATGGTGTTTAAAGGTGTTTTTGCAAGCCTGGCCGGGCCGGCCCCCAACTACGATATGCAAAAAATACTAAGCACCCGCTCTCCCCGGGACGCATCTAAAATGAGCGGTTTTGTTTCAATCATTTTATTGCCTGTCCGCTATGCCATGATCATTGGTTTAACAGTGCTGGGCCTGTTGTATTATAACCAGCTTGATATCAGTTCAGCCGGCGGTACAGATTTTGAAAAAGTTTTGCCATCGGCTATTAATAATTTTTTACCTGCTGGTATACTTGGTCTTGTTCTTACAGGGTTGCTGGGTGCTTTTATGGGTACATTTTCGGGTACGGTAAATGCTGCCCAGGCATATATTGTAAACGATATCTATTTAAAGTATATTAATCCGGCCGCTACCACAAAAAAAATTATGTCTATGAATTACCTGGTCGGTTTGCTGGTAGTATTCATTGGCATTCTGCTGGGTATATTTGTAAAAGATGTAAATACAGTTTTGCAATGGATAGTAGGAGGGCTGTATGGCGGATACATAGCATCAAATATGTTTAAATGGTACTGGTGGCGTTTTAATGCCAACGGTTTTTTCTGGGGTATGCTGGCGGGCATTATTCCTGCTATTGCATTGGCCATATTAAAATCTGCAGGCATTATTACAGGTCTTGATTTGTATTACTGGCCCGTTATATTTCTTATTTCACTTGCCGGGTGCTTTATAGGAACTTATACCGCTCCTCCCACTGAAATGACTATTCTTACATCATTTTACAAAACGGTAAGGCCATGGGGTTTATGGAAACCAGTACACACAATCGTAATAGCAGAAGACCCGGGCTTTAAACCCAACAAACGTTTTAAGCTGGACATGTTTAATGTAGTGCTTGGCATCATAGCGCAACTCTGCCTCACCATATTGCCCATGTATATTGTATTGTGGATGAAATTGCCATTAATAATAACCATTGTACTGCTTGCATTAATAATATTAATACTGAAGAAGACATGGTGGGATAAATTAGAAAACTAATGCATCATGCCAGGGGCTTATAATAAATTTTATCCCACTGAGACCTAAAAAGACATATCATGAGAACAGATTTTGAAAAAAGATTAGCGCTGTTGCAGGCTGTCCAGGAAAAATTGGTAAGTCGCCCTAATGAACAGTCAGAACCTGGTAATGGTATTTATGATCGGTATAAATATCCCGTACTTACTGCAGCTCATACCCCTTTATTCTGGCGCTATGATCTAAATGCTGAAAGCAATCCCTATCTTATGGAAAGGTTTGGCATTAACGCAGTAATGAATGCCGGCGCTATTAAATGGAACAATAAATATCTTGTTATTGGAAGGGTAGAAGGTAACGACAGGAAATCATTTTTCGCAGTAGCGGAAAGTGAAAATGGGATCGATAATTTTCGTTTTTGGGATTACCCCGTGGAAATGCCTGAAACAGAGAATCCGGATACCAATATTTATGATATGAGGGTGGTGCATCATGAAGACGGGTGGATATACGGTTTGTTTTGTACAGAGCGCCGCGATCCCAATGCAAAGCCAGGTGATCAATCTGCCGCTATAGCTCAATGCGGCATTGCCAGGACAAAAGATCTGCAGCAATGGGAACGCCTTCCGGATCTTAAAACGTCCTCCCCGCAGCAGCGCAATGTTGTATTGCATCCTGAATTTGTGCAAGGTAAGTACGCATTTTATACAAGGCCGCAGGATGGTTTTATTGATGCCGGCAAAGGTGGTGGTATTGGTTTTGGCTTATCCGCTTCCATAACCAATGCTGTGATAAACGAAGAAGTAATTGTGGACCGTAAAGTATACCATACCGTATATGAGGCAAAAAATGGGTCAGGCCCAGCACCGGTAAAAACCAGGATTGGATGGTTGCACCTGGCCCATGGTGTACGCAATACCGCAGCCGGTCTGAGGTATGTATTATACATGTTTGTAACAGACTTGAATGATCTTACCAAAGTAATTTATAAACCGGGGGGTTATTTTTTAGCACCTGAAGGCGAAGAAAGAACAGGCGATGTATCCAATGTTGTATTCTCTAATGGGTGGATTATGGATGGTGATAAAGTATTTATTTATTATGCCTCTTCCGACACACGTTTGCATGTGGCAACTACCACCATCGACAGGCTGCTGGATTATGCGGTGAATACACCTGCGGATGGTTTCACTTCTGCCAAATCAGTTGATACAATCATTGACTTAATAAAAAGAAACGCGGAACACATTTCTGCCAAAAATAAAAGTGCAGCCGTAACCGGACATTTGATTGGCGATAATACTAAAAGTTAAAATAAAAATACGATGATAAGAATTGATAAATATTCCGGCATAGTTGTTCCTGTTTGCCTGGTAATTGCTTTTCTTTTTTCCTGCAGTAAGAAAGCAGGCATCACTAATCCTGTTGTGCCACCTGCAGATACGACTGTGGTGATAGCGCCCGCGATAGATCCATCTGTTGCAGCTACAATAGGTTTTTTCCTGGATGATTGGCAGCCCAAAACATTTACAACGCCTTCTTATAGCGACGCACCGCTTGCCGGAGGTATTGTAAATACGGTTACAGTTGACGCTTCAGCTATCATTACTAAAATACCGTTAGCAGTCTTTGGTCACAATGCGGTTTGGTGGATGGGCCCTGTAGCAGGAGATCCTGCATTTGTTGTACCCATCACTAATCTGCACCCGCATATTATCCGTTTTCCCGGTGGAAGTTCAAGCGATGCCTATTTCTGGAACGCACAACAGGATAGTAAACCTTCCGATGCACCCGCTATGTTTACAAAAGACGATGGTACAAAAGAAGCAGCCACATTTACATACGGTAAAACAAATGTAAACTGGCAATGTAACCTTGATAATTATTATACCATGTTGCAGCAAACAAACAATAAGGGAATTATTACAGTTAATTACGGTTACGCACGATATGGTACAGGGATTAACCCGGTGGCATCTGCTGCGCACCTGGCTGCAGATTGGGTGAGGTATGATAATGGCCGTACGCAATATTGGGAAATTGGAAATGAAAACTATGGCAACTGGGAATGGGGTTACCGTATTGATGTAGCAGCAAACAAAGATGGCCAGCCGGAATTTTTAACGGGCGCATTGTATGGCCAGCATTTTAAGGTGTTTGCAGATTCAATGCAGAAAGCAGCTGCAGAAACCGGAAAGAAAATTTATATAGGAGCCGTTACCGCAGAAGCCCCGGCTCCTGAACCATGGCAAACTATCACCCGAAAAACCTGGAATGCAGGTATGATGCCAGCTGTTAACAGCAAAGCAGATTTTTATGTGGCACATAATTATTTTACTCCTTATCA
>JBDSOC010000273.1:0-7746 GCA_039915085.1 Chitinophagaceae bacterium | reverse complement strand
AATATTTGCAAGGCCCAGATTATAACGGGCATCTACGCCAATGTTTAAAGAGCTAAGATAACCAATGCCAAAAACGCCAGAAACATCAGTTGACTTAAACGAATCTTTGACATCCACAGAAACGCCGCCGCTTTTAGCTTTCGCACTTAGTAAGAAACCAATCTGCGGCCCTATTTCAGCAAAAAAACCCGATGGATCCTTATATTTCAATAATACAGGTACATTAATATAACCAATATTATAATTACCGCTTTCACTACTACTTTCTACTTTTGCACCCTGGCCGGAATATACTACCTCAGGTTGCAGCCCAAATTTATTAAATAGTGGTATATACGCCAATCCCCCAGCGTTTACATTAGGGGCAAACTTGAAAGATGTACCGGGCTCAGACGGAGAAACATGTATGTTGGCAAGGTTTAAACCGGCTTTAGCACCGAACTGAATTTGCGCACCGGCAATTGTGGTTACTGAAGCCATAATGGCCAGAAGTACTAATTTTTTCATTTGTTTAAGATTTGGATTAATAATGGGGCGAAAGTAATAGCTAATTTCAGAAAATCAAATACAATGAAAGATATTTTTTATTGTATATTATCTGTTCCAATGCCTGCACGTTGAACCTTAATTTCTGACGGTACAGTACGAAAGGTGTGAATACGAAGCCATGAGATAGTAAATAAACCAGGTGTTTTTACGAATGTTTTTTCGCCTGCTGCCTTGCCAGGTATCTTTCATGAATAATTTCCTGTACAGGTACTTTTTTAATTTTACTTTCCAGCCAGGAAATAATATCCAGATAAGCAAACGCCCTTGTTTCAAAACGGTTGCGTTCATACTTCTTAACAATGTCAAGCAGATTCTGGAATGCACCCGGCAATTGTTTGGGACTTAGCCGGAATGAATTGCGCAAAAATTTAAACATCTCTTCTTCCACCACACTCAAATTTGCCATTTTAGCCATAAAGCGGTAAACAGATTTGGTCAGGTATTCAAGCAATTCATAATTACCCAGTTCGTAATGCGCTATTAAATGCAATAGCCTGGCATAGCATTGCAAATCAGTGCGCAGATCAACTTTCCAGTTAATAATTTTATTTAAGTAGTCGATGGCTTTTTCATTGTTACCGCTGCCAAAATACAGGCAGGCAATTTTATAATAGAATACAAGTATACGGTGCCTGTCGAGATAGATTTCATACTCACGCAATTTTTCTGCAATGCCAGGAACTATTTTTACGCCATCAGTAAAAGAACCTTCAATAAAATGTTTGTTTATTAAGGCAGTACTGAAATAAACGAAGCACTGTATCTGGTTGTTCTCATTCTGTACCACAATGTCAGAATGCGAAAATTTTTCAAACTGCTTTAGCACCTCATTGAACTTGTCATAGTTTTGCAAATCAAAATGCGCACCAAGTAAATTGTGCAGGCCTTTTATATAGTGAGACGTTTCTATATCAATCATAAACGGATAATCTGCAAACAGGTCTGTCCATTTTTGGGTGTAGCGGTAATACATCAAAAAATCCTGCCTTATAAAACCATACCAACTATAACTCTGGTAGAGATATAATTTTTCATAAAAGCCATGTGGCGATTTTGCATGCGCAGGGTAGTGGTCGTCAAAAAATTTTTGTACGGCGGCTTCGTCACTCTTGTTACGGGCATGGCCATTTTTAATATACCAGCTATAGAGCAAAAGGGAAAGGTTAGATAGTTTACTGATTTGCATCAGCCTGTCAGTAACATCATCTGCTTCTGCAGTTAATCTTTCTGCCCTGTCCTGCATACTCCGTGTGATATGCAAAGCCTCAATTTTCTTTTCCAGGAAAACTACTTGTTGCAGGTAAGTAAACTGGTGGTTCTCCCTCGCCATTTCTTTCATCTTATCCAGTATTTTTAAACTTTGCAGGTAAAGGCCTTTATTATAGAGAATGCGTGCATAATCCATCTGCTCATGCAACTGAATGTCAATATTGTCCTCGTGTTTTATCAGGCGCAGGCTGGCCAGTACCTGGCGGTACAGATGTGCTTTGCTGTTAGAGAGCTGCTGTTTTTTAATGCTGGGATTTTTCTTCAGCAGTAAATCCTCATCATAACTATCCATTTTATCAATAGCGTCAAACAATTGAACCACTTTCAGGTCTTCCCCACCGGTATTCCGGCCTACATATAGCTTAAAATTGCGCTTTTCACTCTTTTCCAGCGATTTAACAAGTTGAAACAAGGCGTCTGTTGATCTGTTGGGCATCGTAATAAATAATAATAAAAGCCTTGACTGGCTTACGTTTCATTGAAAATTACCCCTTTTACACAGTGTAAAATGATACCAATTTAGGTTTCCGGGCCAAAATAACCTGGCCTACTTTTAGGTGGCAGGTTGATTAGTTAAGTAAATATAGTAAGCAACACGAAATTAAAGAGCCTGTACTTTTTTACCTCATCCAACGATTTTTTTATGGCGGAAAATAAAGTTTTCATTTTTGATACCACGCTGCGCGACGGTGAGCAGGTACCAGGCTGCAAGCTTAACACCAAAGAGAAAATTGAGCTGGCCCTTCAACTGGAAGAACTGGGTGTTGACATAATAGAAGCAGGCTTTCCTATTTCAAGCCCGGGCGATTTTGAATCAGTCGCTCAAATTTCCAAAATCATTAAGAATGCTACTGTTTGCGGTCTTAGCCGCGCTGTGCAAAAAGATATTGAAGTAGCTGCAGGTGCGCTGAAACATGCAAAAAGACCACGTATCCATACAGGTATTGGAACTTCAGATTTTCATATAAAATCAAAATTTAATGCCACCCGCGAAGAAATCCTTGCAAGAGCAATTCAAGCGGTAAAATGGGCGAAGAATTTTGTAGATGATGTGGAATTTTACGCGGAAGATGCCGGCAGAACCGACAATGACTACCTCGCAAGGGTAATTGAAGCGGTGATTACTGCAGGCGCTACCACGGTAAATATTCCAGATACAACCGGCTATTGCCTGCCTAACCAATATGGAGATAAAATTGCCTGGCTTGTCAACCATGTACCAAATATTGACAAGGCAGTTATCTCCTGCCACTGCCACAACGATTTGGGGTTGGCTACCGCCAACTCCATTGCAGGGGTTATAAATGGGGCAAGGCAAATCGAGTGTACTATTAATGGTCTTGGCGAAAGAGCCGGCAACACTTCTCTCGAAGAAGTAGTAATGGTGCTGAAACAACACAAGCAACTGGGTTTATATACAGATATCAAAACTAAAAACCTTAACCCCATCAGCAGGCTGGTAGCAGATACCATGCGTACACCGGTACAGGTTAACAAAGCCATTGTTGGCGCCAATGCTTTTTCGCATTCATCCGGCATACACCAGGATGGGTTCCTTAAAGATTCGCTGACTTACGAAATTATCAATCCTGAAGAAGTAGGTGCAGATGGCAGCAAGATAGTCCTGACAGCAAGGAGTGGCCGCAGTGCGCTGGCCCACCGCTTTCATAAATTAGGATACGAATACACAAGAAACGATATCGATGAATTATACCAACGCTTTCTGCAGGTAGCGGATACGAAGAAAGAGATTGATGAGGAGGACCTGCACCAACTGGCAAAAGCATATACCATGCAGCCGGTAACAGCTTAGTGATTTTCTCATGACTTATAGTTTTGGTAGGCGTGGCGCTTCTGCGCCATGCATTTTTTACCCCCTGGCCCCTGAAGGGGAGATGTTAGACAAAATTGATGAATTGACTTTTGTTGGGTGGTAAGTTTAACCGAATGATTAAAAGACTTGATTGACCAGTTAATTAACAGGGAAATCAAATAGCCAGGTTGAAAAAGTGATTATAATGAGTACAGAAAATAATATTAATAACGTTATCAACTCCCCTTCCGGGGCTGGGGGTGTCAGGTCTTTATTTGAAAAAATATGGGATACGCATGTTGTAAAAACAATTGAAGGAGGACCTTCTGTTTTATACATTGACAAACACCTTATTCATGAAGTGACCAGCCCGCAGGCATTTAACGGATTGAATAAAAGGGGTATAAAAGTGTTGCGCCCTAAACAGGTGGTAGCTACTGCGGACCACAATGTACCTACCATTGATCAGCACCTGCCTATCAAAGAAGAATTATCCAGGTTGCAGGTAGAAGCGTTAAAAAAGAATTGCGAAGAACACGGTATTGAATTATATGGTCTTGGACACCCGTTCCAGGGTATTGTACATGTAATAGGTCCGGAACTGGGCATTACCCAGCCAGGTATGACAATTGTTTGTGGCGACAGTCACACTTCTACACATGGCGCTTTTGGCAGCATTGCTTTTGGCATTGGCACCAGCGAAGTAGAAATGGTGATGGCTACGCAATGCCTGATGCAGAGCAAACCCAAACTAATGCGCATTAACGTAGACGGAAGTTTAAATAATGGTGTAGTAAGTAAAGATATTGTTTTATATATCCTGGCACAGATTTCTGCGAGTGGTGCTACCGGTTACGCAGTTGAGTTTGCAGGTTCCGCCATACGTTCACTTTCTATGGAAGCACGCATGACCATTTGTAATATGAGCATTGAAATGGGCGCACGCTGCGGTATGATTGCGCCGGATGAAACAACGTTCAACTATATAAAAGAAAGAAAATTTGCTCCCAAGGGTGCAGATTGGGATAAGAAACTGGCTTACTGGAAAACATTGAAAAGTGATGAAGGTGCTGTGTTTGACAAAGAGATTTTTATAAAGGCGGAAGATATTGAGCCAATGATTACTTATGGCACCAACCCTGGGATGGGCATTGGCGTTAGTGGTCATGTGCCTTCATTGAATGAAATTGAGGAAAAAGAAAAACCATCTTTTGAGAAATCGCTGGCTTACATGGGACTTCAGCCTGGCGCAAACATCAAAGGAAAACAGGTTGACTACGTATTCATCGGAAGTTGTACCAATTCAAGAATTGAAGATCTCAGAATGGTGGCATCTTTTGTAAAAGGAAAACACAAGGCAGAAAATGTGGAAGTATGGGTCGTGCCCGGTAGCAAACAGGTAGAGAAACAAGCTATTGAAGAAGGTATTGACAAAGTTTTTCAGGCAGCAGGTTTTATGCTGCGCCAGCCTGGTTGCAGTGCCTGCCTGGGAATGAATGAAGACAAAATTCCGCCAGGGAAATATTGTATTTCTACCAGCAACCGCAATTTTGAAGGAAGACAGGGCCCCAATGCAAGAACATTTTTAGCCAGTCCTTTGACAGCAGCATTGGCAGCTATTACGGGCGTGGTGGGGGATGTGAGGGAGTACCAATCGTGAGTGGTGAATCGTGAGTGGTGCGCGCACTGCAAAGCAAAAGACTCATTACTGCCCACTCACCATTTGATATTTAAAAACAAGAATCAAACAATGGGTAAGAGCATCAACATAATCAATTCATCCGCTGTTCCGCTAAACATGGAAAACGTGGATACGGACCAGATCATTCCTGCACGGTTTTTAAAAGCAACCAGCAGGGATGGCTTTGGAAAAAATTTATTCCGTGACTGGCGTTATGAAAATAACGATGAGTCGAAACCGAAAAAAGATTTTCCTTTAAATGATCCAAAATATAAAGGAAGCATATTAGTGGCCGCAAAAAACTTTGGTTGCGGTTCCAGTCGTGAACATGCTGCCTGGGCCATTAAAGACGCTGGTTTTGATGTGGTGGTGAGCAGTTTTTTTGCAGATATTTTTAAAAATAATTCGCTGAATAATTTTTTACTTCCCGTTACCGTAAGTGAGAATTTTCTGCAACAGGTATTTGACGCTATAGAAAAAGATCCGGTTGCTCAGCTGGAAGTGAATTTGCAGGATCAGACCATTACAATACCTGCAACCGGTGCGCAGGAAAAATTTGACATCAATAATTATAAAAAAACATGTTTGCTCAACGGGTATGATGACATTGATTACCTGCTGAATATGAAAGACGAAATAAATCAATTTGAACAACAAACAGCTTAATCCACCCACCCAAACCATTTATGAAAAAAAATATTGCAGTCATTAACGGAGACGGTATAGGACCGGAAGTAACGCGGCAATCCATTGCAGTACTGGATGCGGTTGCAGAAAAATTCGGGCATGAATTTAATTATACCCATTGCCTCATGGGTGCTGTGGCCATTGATACTACCGGTAATCCACTGCCCGATGAAACTATAGAAATTTGTTTAGAGAGTGACGCCATTTTATTTGGCGCTATCGGCCACCCAAAATATGATAATGATCCTACCGCGAAGGTCCGCCCTGAGCAGGGACTTTTGAAATTGCGCAAATCATTACAACTGTTTGCAAATATCCGTCCTATCAATACGTACACAGCATTGCATCATTTATCTCCTTTAAAAAGCAAACAACTGGAAGCCGTTGATTTTGTTATTTTTCGAGAGCTGACAGGCGGTATATATTTTGGTAAAAAGGAAACCAATGAAGATCAGTCGTGGGCAAGTGATGAATGCAGTTACAGTAAAAATGAAATTGAACGGGTGTCTCACCTGGCTTTTAAATACGCACAGCAGAGAAGAAAAAAATTAACACTGGTTGATAAAGCGAACGTACTCGAAACATCCCGCTTGTGGCGGAAAGTTGTACAGGATATTGCTCCTCAGTATGCTGACGTAAAAGTTGATTTTTTATTTGTGGATAATGCTGCCATGCAAATTATTCTTAACCCCAAACAGTTTGATGTAATACTTACAGAAAACATGTTTGGAGATATTATCAGTGATGAGGCAAGTGTTATTACCGGTTCATTGGGTCTGCTGCCTTCTGCTTCGGTAGGTAATTCTGTTGCTTTGTTTGAACCCATCCATGGTTCTTATCCGCAGGCGGCTGGTAAAGACATTGCCAATCCGTTGGGATCTATATTGTCTTCTGCTATGATGCTGGATCATTTTGGTATGCAGGAAGAAGCAGAGCTGGTACGTGAAGCGGTCGACTGGACATTGATGAATGGGTTTGTTACCAAAGATATTGACCCTGTTAATTTTTATTTTACTACCACTATTGGTGAACTGATAAGTGATTATGTGGCAGATCGTATACCGGATAAAGTAAATAAAGGGAATATTGAATTGCGGAAGTCGACTATCATTTAGTTGTGTTGGGTGTTGTGTGTTATGTGTTGCAGGCATTTTATGATTGCGTTTTGGCCAGGTATTGATTTTTAATTAAAGCTGCCAGGCATGCGTACTTACAACTTAACACTTATCACTTACAACATTTATAAGAAGTTCTTTGTTTATTTCAACAGGCAGGCGTACATTTACAGTACACTCAATCTTTATGCTGATAAGCAGTCTATATAATTTTACAAGAATAGCCACACTGGTGGTTATTGTGGTAGTCATTATTATTCCTGCACTGCATGGAGGAGGAGCCAACGTATAAACGAATTCGTAAAAATACAAAGCAACCCGCCTCCAACGAGGCGGGTTTTTTATACCCCCTAACCCCCAGAAGGGTGATGATACCCCAACCCTAAAGGGAGGGGACGAGTTCATCCAGCGGGCATTATTAGAAAGGGGGAATTAGCTTATTAACCAGCAGGTGTTATTGATCTATTTTGGATGTAGAGTATCATTGTAAGAAAAGTTCTTATTATTCATATACAGAACCCGGTTGAATTAATCAACATTTCCTCTTTAGGGGATTAAGGGGTAACTGATTAAAATTACCCCTTCAGGGGGTTAGGGGGTAGAGTATGGCAAGTTATTATAACGAAAACACG
>JBDSOC010000261.1:0-3396 GCA_039915085.1 Chitinophagaceae bacterium | reverse complement strand
TTTCCAACAATACCACTTTGTGGTTATTATCACGATAATAGTGACAATGAATTACAACCGGGTAGCCGCCAGCCCGTTTTATGCAGGATAATTTGAATAATTTCTTTGCAGCATTGCTATTTTATTTTTTCTATCCGCCTTCAGTTAATTGCGATTGGCTGGGTAACCCTGCAGCAACTGATTCTACCGGGAAAGTTCAAATCAATTTATTGAAAATGGAGGCTTATAACCAACCGGGAACTCAAAACAGCAAAGCTCTTTCAATAAACAGCGGCTGACTCAATGAGCCAGCCGTTGTTTATTTGCGTAAACAATGCCCGGTGCAGGGGATGTCGCCCATTTTATGCCGTTAAAATTCCAAAGCTTGTTCAGCAAGAAATAAAAGACAAAAAACTTGCAATAAGAAAAACTACGTATTACATTTATAGCACATTTCCAATTCTCTTCGCGAAGCACCATCTCCCCTTTAAACATTAAATTATCTGTGATCATCTTTGCTGATGGCAAATACTTTATTTGCCAGGCAACCGCATCCAATCTTAAGAAATAAACTCCATTTCGTGTTGCATCCATTAACTATGCAGCCATCCTGGTTTGCCATAAATAATTTTAATAAAGTTTTTAATGAGAAAAGTTTATACGCTATTCCTATTCCTTGCTTCTATAGTGGGATTTGTGTCAGGTTCATTCGCACAAGCCACTTCCGGATCACTTCCTGTTGTTTTGGTTGGCTTTAACACAAACCTTACAACCAGTAAAGAGATTGCTATTTCCTGGACTACACAACAACAAATAATTACAGATTGTTTTGATGTAGAAAAAAGCAATGATGGAAATAGTTGGCGGACCATTGTTACAGTTAAATCTACCGGCACGTCCTCTATACCGGTAACCTATACCACACTTGACGCATTTCCGCTAAAAGGAACAAATTTCTATCGCGTACGCATTAAAAGTTTAAATGGAGATGTTGGATATACTATAATTAAAATTGTACACATGACAAGTCCGGGAAGAATTACTGTATATCCGAATCCTTCGGTAAGCATCGTAAATATTTGTTTAGGCGAAGTTCCGCCGGGTGACTGGAATCTCTCACTTATTAATAACCTTGGCAAAATAGTTGTGCAAAAAAAATACAGCAGGTATGCAACTACGGTAAGCCTGCCGGTTGGCGATTATACAAATGGAAATTATACCCTGGAAATAAACGATGGCAATTCCAGGCAAAGCAATAAATTAATGATAAACCACAACTAAGCTATCTTCTGAAAAGAACAAAGCCGCACCAGTCTGGATGCAGCTTTGTTTATAATTTTCAATTAAGTATATTTATTTGCCAGGACGGGGTTTACTAATTGCATCCAAGCAGCTCACACAATTTTTCTTTGAGTGCCGGCCCGCGAAGATTTTTTGCAATAATTTTTCCGTTGGGATCAATAAGGAAATTCTGGGGTATCGATTGTATATGGTATTTTACTGCAACTTCATTGTTCCAGAATTTAAGATCGCTTACATGTGTCCAAGCTAACTTATCATCATTGATAGCCTTCAACCAGGGATCTTTGGTTTTATCAAGTGAAACGCCCAATACAGTAAAATTTTTTTCTTTAAACTGCATATAGGTGTTAACAACATTGGGGTTTTCCATGCGGCACGGGCCACACCAGCTTGCCCAGAAATCTACCAGTACATATTTACCCTTAAACGAAGAAAGCGAAACAGATTTACCATTTACATCTGCTTGTGTAAATTCAATTGCATCTGACCCAATAGATCCTATTTTAGTATCATCAATCATCTGCCGGAGGTATTTTCCATAGTAATTCGATTGTGCGGGCGTCTCCAGGGTATTAAATCTTTTTTCCAGTATAGCGATATCATCAGAAAGTTGGGCTGTAACAATCAACAAAAAAGAGCTTACGGGAGAAGCCATATGGTGTTGCAAGAAGATTTCAATTTGCTCCTGGATAGCTGTAAAAGTTTTTGCAGCTGCCACCTGGAGCGTATCGGCATTACCTTCCGCTTTCATACGCTGCGAAATTTTGGTATACTTATCAAACAAAGGATTAAAAGCTTCCTGGAAGGCCTGGAAATCGGCCTGTGATGAGGATCCCGTAACAATTAATTTTTGAAGATCATTGATATTCCCGTTGATATTTATTTTATTGTTATCTAAGAATAACATGGTCCGTTTTTTAGCCCCGTCAAAAGCCAGGCTAAGCAACAATGGTTCCCGCAGACTTCCTTTTAATTCAAATTCCCCCTTTTTTGCTGTGGCCCTGGCAATTGTGTCTTTGGGATCGTTTGCGTCAGTCAGGTATACCAGGGATTTATCCTGCAAACCCTCTATTTTGCCGTTGATTAACAACTGTTTCTGTGCAAAAACCATTGCTGGCAGGCAGCAAAAAATAACTAAAAATAATTTCATCACTAATAATTTCATCACTTCGAATGTCTTTTTGTTAAAACGCTGATTACGTCCTGTAAATTATGTCCTTTAGCGTTAAGCAAAAGCAAATAATGAAAAAGCAAATCAGCCGATTCATTCAGGAACAATTCATCATTGTTATCCTTTGCCTCAATTACCATTTCTACGGCTTCTTCCCCTACTTTCTGCGCAATTTTATTGATTCCTTTGCTGAATAATTTTCTTACATAAGAGGTCTCATCTGCGCCTGACTTGCGCAACTTTATAATATCTTCTAAGTAAAACAAAAAATTATCATTATGGTTGCGTTCACTCCAGCAAGTATCTGCACCTGTGTGACAGACGGGGCCCAGCGGCTCCACTTTTATCAGCAGGGTATCATTATCACAATCGCTTAATACCTGTTTTACCAGTAAATGATGGCCACTTTCTTCTCCTTTTGTCCATAAACGCTGTTTGCTCCGGCTAAAAAACGTCACTTTTCCTTCCGCCATCGTTTTATTCAGCGCTTCCTCATCCATAAAGCCAAGCATTAAAACCTTGCTGGTTTTATAATCCTGAATTACGGCAGGCGCCAGGCCATCACTGTATTTTTTAAAATCAATTTTCATACATGAATATTCCTTTAATGAATTACTATAAATGTGATCCCAACAACCATTGCGCTATACTCTTACAGCTATATGCGCTTTCTGCAAATATCCTTTTAATTCGGGAATAGCTATTTCTTTAAAATGAAAAATACTGGCCGCCAGTGCGGCATCGGCCCGGCCTTCTTCAAACACCGTTTTAAAATGTTGCATGGTACCACCGCCACCACTGGCAATTACAGGTATAGGTAAAGATTGGGACAGCTTCCTGGTTATATCAATAGCAAACCCCTGTTTGGTCCCATCATGATTCATAGAAGTAAGCAATATTTCTCCTGCACCTGCATCTACACCTTTTTTTGCCCATTCAAAACA
>JBDSOC010000236.1:0-5300 GCA_039915085.1 Chitinophagaceae bacterium | reverse complement strand
TTGTAAATTTCAGTGCGGACAAGTCATCGGCCTGCCGTTCTGATTTGGTTACATTTACCAATCTGACAACCGGCGCTGCAGCAAACAGCCCCGTTCTCTGGAGTTTTGGAGATACCAGCACTTCTACCCTGCAAAATCCTTCACATAAATATACAGACACCGGTTATTTTAATGTAAAACTGAAAGTAACCAATAATGGCTGCAGCGATTCATTAACGATAGCCAATATGGTGCATGCATTACCTCCATTGGCTAATTTTGGTTATAAGCTAACCGATTGTACAAATAAAACGAATATTACATTCAGTGATTCTACTTTAAATGATCCCGCAGCATATGGCATTTTATTTTACAAGTGGGATTTTGGAGATGGCACACCTATCGATATAACCCCAAATCCAGTTCATCTCTATCCCGGGTTGAACGCCTATACCGTAAAATTAATTGTCAACAATAGTTCGTGTACTGATACTGTTATCAAAACAATTCAACTGGTAGATGAAAAAGCTGATTTTACATTCAATGGTACCCCGGCTGTATTTTGCCGGAAAAACCGGGTAACCTTTACATCTGTAAACAATCCGGCCTTCATTAAAAAATACGAGTGGGAAATTGATGGTGTGATTGATCTTACCTCCAATCAGCACGACTATAATACCAGTTTCAGCGTAAGCGGTATTCATACGGCAAGGCTTATCATTACCGATATTAATGGTTGTATAGATTCCAGCGCTACCAAACAATTTACCATAACCGGGCCTACCGCTGTATTCAGCGTGGGAAGCAATGGCGGCGGCTGTAAAAACGGCCAGGTACAATTTACAGATGCTTCCATTCCTGCGGTTGGTAACATTAATAAGTGGAGCTATGATTTTGGTGATGGATCGCCGCTCGCTGCGCAACAGAATCCGAAGCATACCTATGCTGATACCGGCGTGTACACGGTCAGGTTTACTGTTACGGATGACATGAATTGCGATGATACATTTGATACAACAGCTGTAATTACCATGCCGGTTCCTTTCTTTTCAACAGCGCAAACAACATTTTGTCCGGGAGTCCCACTGCCATTTAAAGATTCGTCCAGTGGTAAAGGATTGCAATACAGCTGGGATTTTGGTGATGGTGGTACAGACAATGTACAGAACCCTTTGCATTCCTACCCTGCAGGTAAAGACAGCATTTATTCCGTGAAACTCATTGTTACCGATACTGTTGGCTGTTCTGATTCACTTACCCGCAGTAGTTATATCACCACCAAAGGGCCTAAACCATTGTATAGTGCAAAAGATACCGTTTCCCTTTGCCCGCCGCTGGAAACGAAATTTACTTTTAAGGGCCAGGACTTCGAATCATTTAGCTGGGATTTTGGTGATGGAGGTACTTCAACACTGGTGAACACCAGTCATTTTTACAACACATACGGTACCTATATTGCTAAATTGTACACAGTGGGTTATGGTGGCTGTATTGATTCGGCCAGCATCCCTGTCAGTGTACTTAATCCCAATGCAGCGGCCAGTCTTACGTACACGCCAAATCCGGCAAAGGCATGTAATGAACTGACAGTAAATTTTGCTTTAACTGTGCCAACATTTACCGCATTTACTGTCTTCTTTGGTGACGGCACGTATGATACCACGCACCAGCCAACCTTTAGTCATTTTTATTCCCTGCCAAATAATTACGGTCCTTATATATTTCTTACCGACAGCACGGGCTGCCAGGCAAGTGTCGGCGGTGCTTCCGGTACCATACAAATACAGGGAGCTGTACCTCTTTTTGGAATGGATAAAAATAAATTCTGTGACACCGGCGCAATATTTTTCTCTGATTATTCACAGGATGCTGTTGACCCTATTGTCAGCAAGACGTGGGACTTCGGCGATGGAACTGCTCCCGGCCCGCTTCCTGTCAACAGTACCCATACCTACACGCAGGCGGGTTTGTATGTACCCACGCTGGCGGTAACCACACAGGCAGGTTGTACGCAAACATTTACAGATACCGTGCGCGTACTGGCCACGCCAAAACCCGTTATTACAAGTATCAATGCAATTTGTAAGGATTTAATGATTGATTTTGCAGGCAGCCTGCTGGTACCACCCGATACCGCCATTTCCTGGAAATGGAGCCTTGGAGAAAACCAGGCTTCCAGCCTGCAGAATGTTTCTGTAAAATATGCTGATTCAGGAATTCATCATATTACCCTGGAAGCCAGCAACAGCCTTGGGTGCAAGGGAGATACATCCAAAGACATTATAGTAAATCCATTACCGGCTATTACAGTAAACGGCGACACCACCTTAATTGCGGGAGCCGGCGGAATTGTTATGCCTATCACCTACAGCGCTAATGCAACTACTTTTAACTGGACCCCTCCTACTTACCTTAGTTGTACAGATTGCGCCAGTCCTTTTGCCAACCCCAAGTTTACAACCGCTTACAACATAAAAGTTACAGATGCCAATGGATGTATCAACAGCAGGAATGTTACACTGCTTGTGGTATGCAATAATAAAAATTTCTTTATACCCAATACGTTTTCGCCTAATAATGATGGATCCAATGACCGGTTTTATCCACGCGGTACCGGGCTCGACCGTATACAGGCCCTGCGCATTTTTAACCGTTGGGGTGAACTGGTATTTGAAAAAAGGAATTTTCCTGCAAATGATGCAGCATCAGGATGGGATGGCACATATAGGGGTAAAACTGCATCAACTGATACGTATATCTATATGATTGATATTATTTGCGAGAACGCAAATATTATTACCTATAAAGGAAACGTTACATTAATAAGGTAACTGAAATGATTGAAAATTTGTGTAAGATAAAATCCATTGGCATGAAAACCCTTATTCGTGGGCGGAACACTTTACTGCCCGTTTTAATATTACTGGCCTGTACATGCAGCAGTGTGCAGGCACAGGATATTCATTTCTCTCAATTTTTTGAGGCCCCGCTTTTGCGGAATCCTTCATTGGCCGGTATTTTCAGCGGAGATATAAGGGTGCAGATGGTATACAGGGACCAGTGGAACAGTTTTACCAACGCTTATAAAAGCGGTTCTGTAAACGCTGAATATAAAATGCCCGTGGGAAAAGGGAATGATTTTCTTACAGCAGGCCTGCAAATTTTATATGATAAAGCAGGTACTGCAGGTTTAACGACTACTGATTTTCTGCCTGCCCTTAATTACCATAAATCATTAAACGAAAATAAAACTTCTTATCTCTCCGTTGGCTTTATGGGCGGACTGGTAGAAAAAAGCATTGACAGATCTAAAGTAACTACCAATGCCCAGTACGATGGCGTTGCTTTTAATCCTGCACTGTCAGACGGCGAAACTTTTTCCAATCCTAAATATGATTATTTTGATGGTTCAGTTGGTGCAAGCTTTAATTCAGCTTTCGGGCCAGAGTTTGCCAACACTTATTTTATAGGATTGGCTTATCATCACTTCAACCGGCCAAGAAATTCTTTTTACAGGAATGCTGCGTCTGCATTAAATCCAAAAATTGTTGTTTCGGGCGGAATGAAATTCCATATTGATGACAATACTTTTTTTACGCTGCAGGCTGACTATTCTAACCAGGGCGCTTTTAATGAAACCATTGGCGGCGTTATGTATTCTTATAAAGTGGGTGAAGCTGACGAGCCAAAATATATTATTCACGGGGGCGCCTTTCTTCGCTGGAAAGATGCGTTTGTGCCGGTACTGAAAATTGATTACAACCCTTTTTCAGTAGCACTTAGTTATGATGTAAACGTATCACAGTTAAAAACTATCAGCCAGGGAAGAGGTGGTGTTGAACTCAGCATTTCATACATCGGATTTCTCGATCGCGATAATTCTACCAGGGATAAAGTTTTGTGTCCGCGTTTTTAAGCTAAGAGCTGCAAGAGAAAAAGAGTTTTCTTGTTGGATTTTCACTGAAGCTTTTGTCGGTCAGACGAGGACGTCAGACCGGTCTGACATCCTCGTCTGACCGAATTCGGAATTTACGTGAATTCGCCTGGTCCATTTTTTTTTCTCTCTTTTCTTTTTTATCTCTTTACCTCTTTTTATTCTTTAGTCTCTTAGCCTACCTTTGTAACGCTAAAATATAAACATGAAAATTGAAACAGGACAACCCGCTCCGGCATTTACTTTACACGATACTGAAAAGAAAGAAGTCTCATTAAAAGATCAGTATGGTAAAAACATTCTCCTGCTTTTTTTCCCGCTTGCATTTACAAGCGTATGTACCAAAGAACTCTGCAGCATAAAGGATAATATTGCTATTTATAATAATGCCAGTGCTACGATATTTGGCATTTCGGTAGATTCCCCACAGACCCTTGCCAAATTTAAAGAAGAACAGGGCCTGAATTTCACACTGCTGAGCGATTTTAATAAGGAGGCGTCTGCCGCTTATGGCGCTCTTTATGACTCTTTTGCAGGCTGGATGAAAGGCGTATCCAAAAGATCAGCTTTTATTATTGATAAACAAGGAATTATACGTTACGCAGCAGTGCTTGAAAATGCTGGTGAGCTGCCCAATTTTGAAACCATCCAAAATATACTGAAAACCCTTAAATAGCGTTAACAGATAGATAAATTAACGGACTGGAACAAAATCCACCAATCCGGCTAAATAATTGTGCAAAAAGCTTTGTAATTTTGTTAAAACTGAATTATCTTGATGCACAAATGTAAGATATCGCCTATGAAGATTTTTTACATAGTATCCTTTATTCTTTTGACTACACTTCAATCGAAAAGCCAGACGGGCAGGCCTGCATCACAGGACCTTCTTGCCAGGGTAACAAAGTTTTATCCCAACCCGGCAGTCTCGCAAATCACCTTCGACTTTGATCAGAACTTCGATAAATCTTATTCTTTCCAGGTATATAATTTTGTTGGAAAAAAAGTACTTGATATACCAGCTGTAAATCAAAAAACAGTGGTGAACGTAACAGATTTTTACCGCGGTGTTTATATCTTTCAGCTAAAAGATAAAAGCGGCAAAATGATTGACTCCGGCAAATTCCAGGTATCGCATTAGCGTGAGGCATGAGACCTCATTCCTGGCTGCTTACAACCTGCCATCACTTTCAATTACGCAACGATCAATTAACTAGTTACCCTCAAAAAGTCTGAGACCTTTGCTGGTATTGTTTATTCTTCATATTGCATTTAAAAAATGCCGGTTTATTACAGAATGGGTATGAAATCTTGCAAAATCATCTTTTAAAATATGGCTTTGGTACTTTTTTTATGGAAAAAAAGTACCGCAAAAAAGCCAGTCGAA
>JBDSOC010000187.1:0-23631 GCA_039915085.1 Chitinophagaceae bacterium | reverse complement strand
TAATGGTATTATCGATAACGGCTACATGGTTTTACCTGCAAAAAACAGCGCCACTTTATGAAGCTACTGCCACACTTCTTATTAAAGACGAAAAAAAAGGTATTGATGATTCCCGGATGATAGAATCCCTAAACCTGCTCAGCACCAAAAAGATAGTTGAAAATGAAATTGAAGTACTGGCCTCCAGGTCATTGATGGAAGAAGTGGCCACCAATCTTAAGCTGTATGCGCCGGTTTTTCAAAAGGGCAAATGGAGAGACAAGTCCGCCTATTCTTCATCACCCGTTAAAATTGAGGTGTTGGATCCGGCATCTATTTCAATCGAAAATAACCCTAAAGTGTTTTTCCGGTTTGATACCGGCAGGCAGGTCGTAATAATTGACAAATCCAGCTTCCCGCTTAACCAGTGGGCTACCACGCCCTATGGCGTACTGAAATTTATACAGGCGCCACGCAAAAATGTTGCAAAGGCGGAACAACTTTATTTCTCATTAACCAACCTTAAAAAAGTAGTGCTTGGTTTAACGCCAAGGCTGGACGCTATCCCTTCCAGTAAATTGTCTACCGTAATTGATTTGAAGCTGAAAGATGAAGACCCTTTACTGGCTGAAGATGTATTGAATCAACTGATCCTCGCTTATAACAGGGCGGCTATCAATGATAAAAATGCGCTTGCACAAAACACATTGTCTTTTGTACAGGAAAGATTGGATTTTGTAGGACATCACCTGGACTCTATTGAACACAAAATTCAACAATACAAAGCGAACAAAGGAGCAGTAGACATTGGTTCGCAGGGAAGGCTGTTCCTGGAAAATGTAAGCGTAAATGACCGTAAAGTTGGCGATGTAAATATGCAGCTGGCCGTGTTGGGCCAGATAGAAAAATACATTTTATCCAAAGACAACAATGGTGGCATTGTTCCGTCAACACTGGGTGCCAGTGATCCGTTACTGACCAGTCTGCTTAACAAATTGTATGAAGCGGAGCTGGAAAAGGAAAAGATAAGAAAAACCACCGGAGAAAACAGCGCGGTAATGGTAGGCCTTACAGACCAGATCGAAAAAATAAAACCCAGTATTCTGGAAAATATTCATACGCAGCGGAAAAGTCTTGAAGCAAGTAAAACAGACCTGATATCTACCAACAGCTCTTATACTTCTTTACTTCAGTCTATTCCCCAAAAGGAAAGGGATTTAGTAGAAATAAGCCGGCAGCAAAATATAGAAAACAGTATTTATGCATTCTTATTACAAAAAAGGGAAGAAGCAGCGCTATCCAATTCCTCTACGGTAGCCGATAACAGGATTATAGATAAAGCACAATCATCACTGGCCCCGGTTAGCCCCAACAAGAAGTTTTTTTATATAATAGCACTGATGGGGGCATTGGGTGCGGGTGTTGCGCTTATTGCAGCCAAAGAACTTTTTAGCCGCAATATTTTATCCAGGTCCGAAATAGAAAATTTCAGTTCTTTTCCTATTATCGGTGAAATTGGATTTGATAAATCAAAGGACCCGATTGTCATACGTGAAGGAATTACCAGCCTTACTGCGGAACAGTTTCGTAAACTAAGAGCATCGCTGGGTTTCATAGGTATCGGAAATCAACAAAAGAAAATACTGGTAACATCCACCATTCCTGAAGATGGTAAAAGTTTTATTACTGCTAATTTGGGTTTATCCCTGGCACTTGCAGGTAAAAAGGTAGTGCTGGTGGAAGCCGATCTTCATCATCCTTCACTGAGTAAAAAACTGGGGATGCATGAAGAAAAAGGGCTCAGTGACTATTTAACAGGCAAACACCAGGCAGCAGATATTATTAAAAAAACAGCTGTAAACAGCAACCTTTTTTTAATTCCATCCGGCACGCTTCCACCCAATCCTTCTGAATTGCTGATGAACGGAAAAATTGAAATGTTGTTAAGCCACCTGGAAAAAAATTATGATTATGTGTTGCTTGATACTACACCTGTTGGGGCAATATCTGATGCATATATACTGGCACCATTATGCGATGCTACCCTTTATATTATCCGCCACGAACATACCCCTAAAATAGCAATTGAAAGGCTGGACGAAAATAATAAGATAAACGAATTAAAAAATATGGCCATCGTATTCAACGGCGTTCGTTCAAGGGGATTTGCCAAGGGTAGTCATATTAATAACTATAAGTATACATACAACCGGAAAAACATCGGTTGAAAATATTAAAAATAACGGCGGCAAACCGCAAATCAAAATGTACGCTGTATTTCAACAAAAAAATAAATGCTGTTAAAAAGGGATAAAATAAAATTTGAACCGGGGCAGGGATCAATAGCGATTTTTGCTTTTATAGTGTTTGGGGCTTTTCTTTTTATTTCATTGATTAAATCCCATTCTTACGCAATGGATGAAACAGTGTTTCATTATCCCAATGTGCTCAACTTTTACAAAAACGGCCTGGCTGCTACCTTTAATAAAGAATATTCTGCAGCCAATACACCCCTGCCATATATTATTGTGGCGGCGGTAAGTAAGTTGTTTACGCCGGGTATTGCCCTGGCAAGAATTGTAACTGCATTTTTTTCTTTTCTGACCTTCCTGCTGGGCATGAGAATACTGGCACGGTTAAATGTAGCACCGCTTTATTCACTGATCCTGTTGTTTTATCCATATTTCTTTCTCAATTCCTTTGTATTTTATGTAATCAATTTTGGCCTGTTTTTTTGCCTGGCTGCCTTGTTGCTGTTAAACAATACGGAGAAAAACTATTGGAATGATTTGGGTGCGGGTGTCAGTTTAACACTGGCCATACTTTGCCAGCAATTTTACCTGATGCTGCTGGCTGCCGTGTTATTGGTTCGTTTCCTTCAATACATTAAAGAAAGAGAAATAGCCGGTTCCTTACAGCGATTTATTGCTTCCTCCTTTTTACTGGGTTTGCCGGCGCTGGTGCCATTGGCGGTGTTTTACGGTTGGGGCGGTCTTGTTCACCCCAATTTTAATGTGCATAAACTGTCTTTTTTTCCAACTGCTTTGACCGGCATCCTGATGGTTACCGGATTTTATTTTGCCCCTTTTGCTGTTCAGTCTATAAAAAAATCAGACAAATGGCAGTTGGCTGGCGCTCTACTGGGAGGTGCCGTACTGGCAATAGGTTTCAGACCAGCTTATAATGATTTCAATGGTCCGGGCATATTCAATGGCATTGTTTTTCATATTATTGAAATTGTTTCAAAGAAAATGGCCCTGGCCGGAACCGCAATGATGATCTTTCTTTGCGGTATGGGGCTGTTGGTGTTTTATAAACTGGCTGCAACAAAAAAAAATATTTTTGATGCCATTCTTTTTACCGGTTGTGTTTTACTGGCAGCGGCTTATACAATGAATGCCATCATTGGAGAAAGACATTTGCTGCCATTATTTTTTTTATTGTTTTTTCTTATTTTACCCCGTTTAAAATTGGGCACAGTCAGGGCTTATTTGCCTTTTATGTTTGCTTTTGGCGTGGGATATTATTTCTACTGGCTTTTTATTAAATATGGGTAATAATAGTTTTGTTGAACTGTGCGGTTGTGGGTTTATGATTTGGCCGGTAAAATTTTTCATTATTTTATTTTTCTAAATAATATTTTTTTGGCTTTGTTAAAAGTACAGTTAATGGGCGCAATGAGTTTTGCCAAAGGTCTTATAAACAGGGGCCATGCACGCAGTATAGCAGCAAAAAAAAACATTCTTGTTTCCCTGCTAATTAAAGGATGCAGTATTGTTATAAGTCTTTTACTGGTGCCTTTAACCATTGGCTATATCAACCCTTCAAAATATGGTATCTGGCTCACAATGAGTTCAATTGTTGCCTGGTTCAGCTTTTTTGATATTGGTTTTACACAGGGGCTCAGAAATAAATTTGCAGAAGCAAAAGCAAAAGGCAACGTATTGCTTGCCAGGATTTACGTGAGTACTGCATACTATTATGTTATTATCATTTTTTCAATATTGTGGCTGGTTGGTATTTGTGTTAACCAGTTTATTGACTGGCACAAAGTATTGAAATTGCCGGTTGAAATGGAAAAGGATGTATCAAGGCTTTCAGTTGTTGTCCTTTCTTATTTTTGCCTTCTGTTCATTTTCAGGATTATTAATACGGTTCTTACAGCAGATCAGAAACCTGCAAAATCATCTTTGCTGGATATGCTTGGACAGCTTTTTGCGCTTGCTGCTATTTTTGCGCTCACACGTTTTACAGAAGGTTCGTTGTTATACCTGGCCCTTGCAATCGGCATTCCCACCATTTTAATACTGGCAACCGCCACCTGGGTATTGTTCAGAACAGATTACAAAGAATTCAGGCCATCATTTGCTTTTGTAAAGAAAGAATATGCCAAAGACATACTTTCTTTAGGCATGAAATTCTTTGTGCTCCAGATTGCCAGCATAGTTCAGTATGAGTCTATATTGTTCCTGATTGCCCACTATTTTGACACGCTGCAGGTAACTGCCTATAACATTGCCTATAAATATTTTTTTACCCTGCAAATGTGCTTTATGATATTGATTAATCCATTGTGGAGCGGTGTAACAGATGCATATGCTTCAGGAGATCTGCAATGGATAAAAAAGACAGTCAATAAATACCTGCTCCTGCTGATCCCATTTGTGATTGCCGGGTTCTTTATGCTGCTATTTTCTGAACGCGTTTATAATTTATGGCTGGGCAAAAGCACCATTCATATCAACTATAATATCTCCCTGTTGTGCTATATATTCTTTTCTACCGGCATGTTTGCCACCATATTTGTATTTGTCATTAACGGCATTGGTGCATTAAGGGTTCAGTTTATATCTTCCATTGTAACCTGTATTGGTTTTTTTGTATTGTCATTGCTGTTTATTAAAAAGTATAAAATGGGCATCGAATCTATTCTGATTGCCTCTATTATCGCAAACGTATATGGGTATGTAATTGCACCTTTACAGTATTATCAAATTTTTATCAGGAAGTCTAAAGCAGCTATCTGGTACAAATAGATAAGTCATGAATAAAATTGCCGTTTACGGTGGCCTGGGAAACCAGATGTTTCAATATGCCCTTTTTCTTGCCTTTAAAAGCAGGGGAAAAAAAGTAAAGTTATCGTTGTCCGATTTTTTTTACCTGTATCATCACAATGGCTTTAACCTTCATACAGCTTTTGATCTGCGGCTGGAGTTTACACCGAAGGTGACAGGACATTTTTTAAACAATGGTGAATTTCTTTATAAAAACAAAATAGCAGCAGGCTTTTTAAGAAGGATTATTCCCAAATATAAAAAAGGACGCTATACGGAATACAGGGAGAAAAAAGAGTTCCTGTATGATCCTGCGCTGTTCGACCAGGAGTCAAAGCTACTCATCGGCACCTGGCAGGCAGAAAACTATTTCAGTGATATCAAAGACATGCTTCACGGGGCGTTTACATTCAGAACGCCTGTTGATGCAGAAAATGTGCGGCTGGCAGAAAAAATAAGCAACAGCAACGCAATCAGTATTCATGTGAGAAGAGGCGATTACCAGGGTACCGAATGGGAAAAATCACATCATGTAATCAAAGATATCAGCTACTATACAAATGCTTTACAGTATCTGCAGGGTAAGGTAAAAAACCCCCGCTATTTTGTTTTTTCTGACAATATAGATTGGGTAAAGCAGCATCTTGAATTGCCCGGCTGTACATATATAGATCACAATAAAGGGAAAAACAGTTATATAGATATGTACCTGATGAGCCTTTGCAAACACAATATTATTGCAAACAGTACATTCAGCTGGTGGGGCGCATGGTTAAACCGCTATGAGGATAAAATAGTTGTAATGCCTGAAAAATGGCTGAACAATACCGATTGCCAGGGCATATTTCCTCCTCAATGGATTAAAATGCCGGTAGAATAAATTTTCAGAAAACAGTGGAATACCAAACAGATTTTTATTCGTTGCTAAAGAGGGATAAAGACATTTCCTTTTTTTTCCTGGGAGCCGTCATTTTTCTCATCGGGATACTTTTGTCTGATCTGATTCCGCCTACCAGGGTACAGCTGATTGAAGCAGTTGCGTTGATCCCCTTTCTTTTTTATGGATTTAAGTTAACAGGGGCCAGAATAGAAAACCCCTATTTTAAAAGCATGTTTACATTGTTTATGATAAGCAATGCTGTTATCATACTTAGAATCGACAAATTAAATTATATAAATATAAAAGACAGCCTGTTTTCTGATTTCAGGTTCTGGCCTTACCTGATTCCTTTTGCGGCATTGTTTGTCACAAAGTCATTTTTTTTTGGAAAAATCTTTTCGTGGATATACTGGCTGGGCCTCGCCTTTTTTATACTCTCCATTGTATTATGGAAAACCTATCCCCAGAAAACAGGTATGGCAGAACAAGCCATCTGGACTTTTTCATCGGGCAGCGGATTTATTTTACTGACCTGGGTTTACCACAATGCAAAAAAGAAAATAGTAGCTGTAGCTGCCATATTACTGGCCCTTTATATTTCAACCATGCTGGCACGCAGAAACATAATGCTGACCAATATCAATTTTATTGTTTTTGGATTTCTCTGTTTTCTTTTATTTGTTAAAGGCCAGTCCACAAAGAAACTGCTCAGTATATATGGCTTCTTTATTATCATCATGGCTGGTATGTATTTTTTTCAGCAGCAAAAAAAAACCAGTTTTAAATTAATTACCAGCCGGGTCAAGGATGATTCGCGGGAATATGTTTTTAATCAATATTTTACTTCCATGGAAGACTACATGTGGTTTGGCAAGGGGCTGGATGGCACATATTACTGCCCGCTGGTTACTGACGACATAGATATAGATGCGGTAGAATACAGGGATCTTATTGAATGCGGTTACCTGCAGGTTATACTGAAAGGTGGCTATCTAAATCTTGCTTTATTCCTGGCCATTATGGTGCCCGCCGTATTCCTGGGCCTGTTTCAATCCAGGAATGTATTCTCAAAAGCCTGTGGCTTCATAATATTACTATGGCTGATAGATATGGGGCCTTATGGATTGCCCACTTTGTCTTTGAGATATATACTGGTTTGGATTTGTGTAGGAGTATGCTACAATAAAAATATCCGGCTATACGGTGAAGATGAAATAAAAAAATTAATACACCGCGGGCCAAAAGCTGCAGCAACCTTACATCCAATTACTCAACAATGAGAATACTCTGGCTATCATTTACTGCATCGGGAGCGGACAAAATACTAAATAAAACAGAAGCAGGCCGCGGCTGGATTGCATCGCTGGAAGATGGTATAAAGAAGGTGCCCGGTATTCATCTTGCAGTTGGTTTTTTTCACGATGGTGTTGCACCCGGTTTTGAACAGGATGGTGTAAAATATTACCCTATCGGGAAAAAAGCGCTGGGTTTTACGGGGAAAATAAGACAACGGCTTTCCCCCGGCTTATATGACGAAAACCCTGCAGGTATTAAAGCCGTTATTGACGATTTTTTGCCGGATATCATCCATATTTTTGGATCCGAATCGGGAATGGTGGACGCCCTGAAATTAACTTCTGTTCCTGTTATCATTCATTTACAGGGTTTAGTAAGACCTTATCTTTCGGTCTGGTTTCCCAAAAGCATGTCGCAGTACAATATTGGTTTTAATTCTTCCATACGTTCATTGCTGTTCAGACGGGGCTACTATTTTGAGTACAATTTATTCAAAATAAGAGCAAAAAGAGAAGACGCCGCAATTGCCCTGGCAGAAAATTTCTTTGGCAGAACTAGCTGGGACAGAAGCTACCTGGAGCTGTTAAAAAACGATTTTACCTATTTTCATTGCGAAGAAGTGTTGCGGCCTTTTTTTTACAATCACCAGTGGAAACAACCCGGGACAGGTGTTTTACGGATAGTTACTGTTATCAATGCACAGTTGTACAAAGGCCTTGAAATGATTCTTGAAACAGCTTATATTCTCCGGGAATTTACAGGTATCGATTTTGCCTGGCACGTGATTGGAATGAACAGCAACGCAGAGATAGTGCCTATTATTGAGAAAGGCATGAAAATGAAATTCAGTGAAAATAAAGTTTTTTTTAAGGGTGCTAAAATAAACGACGAACTGATAAATGAACTAATGTCTGCCAGCCTGTTTATTCATCCCTCGCACATTGACAACAGCCCCAACAGTGTATGTGAAGCCATGCTGCTGGGAATGCCGGTAATTGCCGGCAATGCCGGAGGCCTTTCTTCCCTGATAACGCACGGCACGGACGGACTACTATACAATTCCTATGATGCCTATGAGCTGGCTGCTTTAATAAAAAAAGTAATACAACAACAGGCCTATCTGACAGAAATGGGGGCACATGCAAGAAACAGGGCCATAAAAAGGCATGATATCAATACTATTACTGGTACGGTAATCAGCGCTTACCAGCAATTAATTGATAAAAAGAAAGATATTGAAGAATTGCACAGTAACCAGTCTGTATAGCAAGGAATATAATTTTGACATGGTCATTCATGGTTTGTATGGCTATGCAATCAGCCACCGGCACATGCCGCAATGGTGTTTTTGAAGTATAAATTTAATATATGAGTTTGCCCAGGGTATTAATAATCGGCTGTCCTTTTTGTCAATACATAGGTGGAGGAATAACCATGACCAATCTTTTTTCAGAATGGGATAAGGATAAGCTGGCCGTGGCTACTATTGGCCATTTTCTGACCCTAAAAATAAACACGTCCATTTGCGATAATTATTATCAGTTGGGGGAGAAAGAAAGAAAATTAAAGTTTCCTTTTAATTTTTTACAAAAGAAATTCAAATCGGGGCCGGTAACGCCTGCTGCATCAACCGGTTTACCGGCTGCCGCTCCTGCAGCGCCAGGTCTGCGGCACAAATTTGTAAATAAAATATTCTACCCCACACTTGAGTACCTGGGTCTTTTTCATAATATTTCAAAAGTGGGTATCTCAGAAGAATTCCGCGCATGGGTTAACAATTATAATCCCGATATTATTTATGCCCAGGCTTACGACCCTGAAGGCGTTCGCTTCCTGAGAGAAGTGCAGCAACATTTTAAAAAACCAATGGTATTTCATATGATGGACGACTGGCCTGCCCCCAGCATTAAAAATGGACTTTTCAAGAGCTTCTGGTCAAAAAAAATTGATCGGGATTTCAGGCTTTTACTTGATAATTCGTCACTTTTATTAAGCATCGGCGAGGATATGTCGGAAGAATACAAACGCAGGTACGGTAAAGAATTCATCCCTTTTCACAACCCGATAAATATAGATTTCTGGAAGAAGTCGCAAAAAAATGAATATACCCTCAATGAAAGCCCTTATTTATTATATGCGGGCAGAATTGGGCTGGGTATTGATTCTTCATTAAAATTGATAGCCGAAGCGGTTGAAAAAATCAATACAGAATTGCACCTGTCATTAAAATTTATGCTGCGTTCAGATGAGCAACCTGGCTGGATAAATGAATACCCGTCTGCCAGGTTTGAGCACTTTGTAGCATATGAAGAAGTACCCAGGATGTTGTCAGAAGCTGATATCCTCATGCTGCCGTATGATTTTTCAGCGGAATCAATCAGGTTTATAAAATATTCAATGCCCACCAAAGCTTCTGAGTACATGATGAGCGGCACACCTGTTATTTTGTTTGCGCCACCGGATACGGCGGTTGTAAATTATGCAAAAAAATACGATTGCTTTGAGATCAGTACAGAAAATAGCGTAGCGGCACTGAGCGCTTCCATAAAAAACATTATAACCAGTTTGCCAAGGCGCCGCCAACTTTCAGCCCGCGCAACATCCATTGCTGAACAAAAGCACAACGCTTTGCTGATAACATCAAATTTCAGAAAAGCACTTTCTTCTATACGGCAAAATTAAAAATTTTGCTATTTATAAATAAACCACAAAAGAATCATCTATGAGCAGTTCAATGAGAAATTTAGGTAAGTTAATTCGCAGGGCGGTTACTTATGTTTATCCGCAGCACGTGAAAGATTCATACTTGATTTTGCAGGATATGGAAATAAGGAATATCAAAGCTGAAATTGCTGCTAAAACGCCCATGGATATCAGCCTGAAAGGATTTAAAGTATTTTCACAAAACGAGGAAGACGGCATCATCCAGGCAATTTTTAATGAACTGGGCACAGGAAAAACATTTATAGAAATTGGAACAGGAGATGGAAAAGAATGCAATACCATAAACTTACTGTTTCACGGGTGGAAAGGCGTTTGGTTTGAAGGAAGTGAAAAAGCTGTAAATAAGATTAAATCTGAACTGGGTTCTGTTTCTTTTGCAAATTTCCAGGTTAAACAAACATTTATAGATCTCAATAATATAGCATCGCTGATAACTGATGCGGTCAATTTTTTAAATGCTGACATTGATTTCTTTTCACTGGATATTGATGGAAACGATTATTACATTTTAAAGGCTGTTCTGGACATGGGTGTATTGCCGAAAGTGATTTGCGTGGAGTACAATGCAAAATTTCCACCACCAATGAAAATAAAGAACGCTTACAAGGCTGACCAGGTATGGAATGAAGATGATTATATGGGTGCTTCGCTGATGAGCTGGGTAGACCTGCTTGAAAAAAATTATACCCTGCTTTGCTGTACCGTAACGGGCGTGAATGCTTTTTTTGTGCGCAATGATTACATCAGCAGATTCCACCAATACCCTGTAAATGATCTATACCGCCAGTCAAAATATTATGTATCCAGGAGAGTAGTGGGCCACCCGGTAAGCCTGCAAAACCTGAAGCCTTTTCTTAATTAATCATTCACCGTTAATGCAGCGGCTATGCTGTGCATTAAATAAATAATTATTTTTTGAAACCAATTTTAGTTACAGGAGCGAGCGGATTTCTGGGGGCAAACCTGGTTAAAAAATTAAATGCCGCTGGATTGACAGACATTGTAATCGTTGACAATTATGATGAGCAGAAATTCAAAAATCTCAAAAAGCTATCGTTTACAGATTATATCTCTTACAAGCAGGGCGTACCTTCTTTAAGAAAAGCACTGGAAAAATATTCTTTTTCTGCCATCATTCATATTGGGGCTAATGCAGACGTGCTGGTAAGGGATGCTGATATTATGCTGGAAGCAAATTATGAACACAGCAAATTGTACCTTGAACTGGCAAGGGCGGCAAATATTCCGCTGATATATGCATCCAGTTCAGCTGTTTATGGAAATATGCCTGAAACGAAAGATCTCAACAAGGAAAATCCGCACAATATTTACGCATGGTCCAAATGGCTTTTTGATAAACATGTAACTGCCAACATGCCTTCCTTTACCAACCGTGTTGTCGGGCTGCGGCTTTTTAATATTTTTGGTATTGGCGAGTTTCACAAAGGAAAAAATGCCAGTCTTCCTTTCCGTTTCTTTTCCTTTATCAGAGACAAAGGCTTCATAGATATTTTTGACAGGCAGATAGAACGCGATTATGTGTGGGTAGAAGATGTAGCAGACGTGATTATACAGATTCTTAACGACGATTCCATTCCAAATGGGATCTATGACCTCGGCGGCAACAACCCGGTGTCACATAAAACCTGTGCCGGCATTGTAGCAGCAGCATTTGTTGAAAGAAAATTAAAGGGGCCGGCAGAAGAACTTATAAAATCAGTACCGATGCCCGCAGAACTGGTTGACAGTTTTCAATTTTATACAAAAGCGAATGACCTTTTGCCATTGATTGCAAGGCAAACCACCGGCAATGAAGAGAAAATCCGTAAATACATTCACCAACTTTTAGATCTTACCTATGGCACTAATTAGATCCAAAGCACCCCTGCGCCTTGGCCTTGCGGGCGGCGGAACGGATGTGAGCCCCTATTGCGACACCTACGGCGGCTGTGTGTTAAATGTTACCATTGACCTGTTTGCTTATTGCACGCTGGCCGTAACGGATAACAACAGAATTGCCTTTTATGCGCTTGACAGGAACGAAGCTTTTGAGACAGCTGTTGCAGCAAGCCTGCAGGTAGACGGTAACCTGGATTTACACAAAGGGGTTTATAACAGGGTAATCAAAGACTTTGGCATGCAGCCTTTTTCTTTTGAGTTAAAAACATTCAGTGATGCCCCTGCAGGTTCCGGACTAGGCTCATCCTCTACCATGGTGGTAGCCATTCTGCAGGCGTTTGTAGAACATTTCAATCTTCCATTGGGTGAATATGATATTGCTCAACTGGCTTTCTCCATTGAACGCGAAGACCTTTGCCTCAGTGGTGGAAAGCAGGACCAGTATGCGGCAACTTTCGGGGGATTTAATTTTATTGAATTCTATGAGCACAACAGGGTAATTGTAAATCCCCTCCGGATCAAGAAAAAGTGTATGGAAGAGCTGGAAGCATCCATGCTGCTGTATTATACAGGTACATCGCGGTCTTCTGCAAAAATTATTGAAGACCAGAAAAACAGCCTGCAGAGCGCCAACAGCAGCCGCTTACAGGCCATGCACCAGATAAAAACAGATGCGTACCTGATAAAGGAATACCTGTTAAAAGCAGAGTTCAACAACTTGTTTTTAATTATGCGCGATTCATGGCAGGCCAAAAAAAATACTTCGGCGTCTATTACCACTGATTATATCGATTCTATTTATGATACCGCACTGAAAGCGGGAGCCTATAGCGGTAAGATTTCCGGTGCGGGCGGTGGCGGATTTATGATGCTTTTTGTAGACCCTATGAAAAGGCTTGACGTAAAAAAGGCACTCAGCATTTTTGAGGGAGAGTTTGTGAATTTTCATTTTTTTGACGGCGGCGCCACCAGCTGGAAACTTTGACCCAATAAATCCACCCTGAGATGAAAGTATTTTATTTATCATCATCGGCTTTTTCTGATAACCAGATGAGTCTTTTCAAACATTTGGGAAAGCACCATGATATTACTTACGCCGTTATCAAACCTTTGCGGAATTCAAATTATACAAAGGAAGAGCTGGCTGGTTTTTGCGAAATGAACAATATCAGGTTTGAGTTTTTTGAGCTGCAATACAGGTTTCGTGATCCCCGGGTAATCAAAACGTACCTAAGGGTTATAAAAGCTATAAAAAAGGCTAACCCAGACATTATCTATTTTGCCAATTTTGATCAGCTGTACCTGAATGTTTTATTGCTTTTGGTTGATCGCTCCAAAACAATCATTGGCCTGCACGATGTGGAAAACCATAGCCAGACCGCTTTTAGTTTTTTGGGCAACCTGGGAAAGAAAGTGTTGGTAGCCAATTTCTGGCATTTTCATACTTATTCAGTTACCCAGCAAAACCTGCTGAAATCAAGAATCCCCGGAAAAAATGTATACAATATATCGTTGCCGTTAATCGATTTTGGAAAGGTTGATCCCATTCCCCCAAAAAAGGGAATTACAAGATTTTTATTTTTTGGAAATATCCTTTACTACAAGGGCCTGGACCTGTTGCTTAAACCCTTCATAAACACAGCAGCCAAATACCCTGGTGCCGAACTTATTATAGCCGGCAGGTGCGCGGACTGGGCTGAAAATTATGCGCCCGTTGTAAACGGTTCCCGGCAAATTAAACACCATATCCGCTTCATTGATAATAAGGAAATACCTGTTTTTTTCGCCCAGGCAGATTACGTGGTGCTGCCATACCGCGATACCACGCAGAGTGGTCCGCTGATGATTGCTTTTAACTACAATATCCCTGTTTTGGTAAGTAAAGCACAAGGTTTTAGTGAGTTTACCAGCGAAGGGGAGACAGGCTATAGTTTTGACGCTTTTGACGGTAATGATATTGAACGGGTGCTTGAAACCTGTATGCAGAGTACCCCGGCCGACTATAATAATTTGAAGATAAAGCTTGCATCTTACGTTGCAAATCATTATTCTGTGGAGGCAATCATAGAAAAATACCGGCTTATGTTTGAATCCGTACAGTCTTTCAGATAAAACACTTTGCGTTCCGTTTATGAATATTCTTATTACTGCCCCGTCCCTGAATGAAGCTGATAATGTAAGTGGCATTTCCACTATCGTAAGAACCATCATTGGGTTCAGGGGGGCTGCCGTCAATTTTCAGCATTTCAGAATTGGCAATAAAGATGGCTTATCAAAAGGTTTCAGATGGGCGCTTGATCAGGCTACGCTATTGCCGCGGATGGCAAGATTTATAAGGAAAAACAATATTGAGGCCATCCATTTAAATACAGATTTTACCAAACCTTCGCTATTAAGGGACTTTATGATACTGTCTTTTATTAAGTTGGTGGTCAGAAAGCCCGTTCTTCTTCATGTGCATGGAGGGTATATGCTGATGTCTCCGCCTAAAAAAAACTCCATTTACTGGCTTATTATAAAGCGCCTGCTAAAAAAATCGGACATAAACGTGATATTAACCAGGGCGGAGCAGGAACAGCTGTTGTCCTCTTTCGGTGCGGAAAGCCGGGTTTTACCAAACGCAGTAGCCAGCCTGGAAAGCAATCCTTCTGTTAAAAATTTCGACCGGGAAATAAAGTTCTTTTTTCTTGGAAAAATTGTAAAGACAAAGGGCATATTCCTGATTGCTGAAGCATTGAAACAACTTAGTGAATATCACCATACCTGCAGTTTTACACTGTATGGAGCAGGGCCTGATTTGCCTGCGCTTTTGCAGGAACTTGAGGCTATTAAAACATTAAAATTTGATTTTAAAGGCGTTGTATTTGGTGCAGAAAAATGGAAAGCGATAGACAATGCAAATGTATTTCTTCTCCCCTCTTACAGTGAGGGCCTTCCTATTGCCATGCTTGAAGCAATGCAGTTTGGTTGTATTCCTGTAGTTACGGATGAACCTTCTATTATGGCGGTGGTCAAAAATTCCGTGAATGGGTTTATTATAAAAAAATACAGCAGCGATGCGCTGGCTGCAGCTATGAAAAATATTTTAACAGACAGAAAAAATCTGAAACAGGTAAGCGAAGCAGCAGAAAGAACAGTTGCTGAAAATTACAGTATTTCAAAATATATGGAAACCCTTTTATCGTATTATGCGTCTTTATCAAATTAGGCGCTGGTACCATATGGCATGTACTATTTTTTTTTATTAATAATTTAAAACGTTCTAAACTAAGTTTGATGGAAAAATGTGTTAACATACTGGGGGTTGGACTGGACCCTATAACCTACGAAAATCTTTTTAAAAAGATTGATGGATGGATAATCAACAAACAAGGCCGTTCTCACCATATTGCCTGTGTAAATGCCTTTAACGTGGCGCTTTCGTTGAAAAACAGGGAATTGTACAGGATTTATAATTCAGCTGATATTACTGGCGCAGATGGTATACCATTTGTAGGATGGATACGTACCATTAAAGGGCAGCCCTGCGACAGGATAGCAGCACCAGATACCATTCTGCAACTGGCAGAACATGCAAAAATTAAAAATTATACTTTTTACCTGTATGGCGGTTCACCGGAGGTATGTGTAAAGATGAAAGAATACCTTGAAGAAAAATTTCCGCATATAAAAATTGTAGGATATTATTCCCCTCCTTTCAGGGCTTTAACAGAAGAGGAAGATGAACAAATTGTAAAAGAAATAAATGCGCTGAAACCCGATATCATTTGTGTAGGCCTTGGCACACCCAAACAGGATTACTGGATAGACACCCATCTTGATAAAATCAGGGGTTCTGTGCTGATTGCTTCAGGAGCAACCTTTGATTTTTTTGGCGGGCGTATAAAAATGGCGCCTGAATTTATCAGGAGATCCGGGTTTGAATGGGTTTACCGTTTGTTCGGAAAAGACTTTAAACGGCTCTGGAAAAGGTATATTATTATGCACAGTGTATTTGTGAGCAGGTTTATTTTGCAGCAAACCCGTTTAAAAAAATACGATGTGGTAAAAATAGCCCGTACGCAATAAACATTTTATAATCAATACAGATACCATATAATTATCTATTCATCATTTAATTAGTAAAACTATGCAAACAAACAAAACCGCCATTGTATGCGGTGCCGGTGGATTTATTGGTGGCCATTTGGTTACCAGGTTAAAACAGGAGGGATACTGGGTAAGGGGTGTAGATATCAAAGCACATGAATACGGCAACAAAGACGCCGATGATTTTGTAGTGGGTGATTTAAGGGATATAGCTGTTTGCCAGAACCTTTTTGATCGCAAAATTGATGAAGTATACCAGCTGGCAGCGGATATGGGCGGAGCCGGGTACCTTTTTACCGGAGAAAACGATGCAGCAGTAATGCACAATTCAGTATTGATTAACCTCAATATGCTTGAAATGTGCCGCATTCATAAAGTTCATTCTATTTTTTATTCATCTTCTGCATGTGTTTACCCGGAGCACAACCAAATGGATCCGGACAACCCAAAGTGTTCTGAAGATACCGTTTATCCGGCTGCGCCTGACAGTGAATATGGATGGGAAAAATTATTCAGCGAAAGACTTTACCTAACTTATTTCAAAAATTATAAAATCAATGTTCGGATTGGGCGGTTCCACAACATTTTTGGACCGCTGGGCACCTGGAAGGGCGGAAAAGAAAAAGTACCTGCGGCAGTATGCAGAAAAGTAGCGGAAGCGCAGGATGGCGGCGAAATTGAAATCTGGGGCGATGGTAAACAAACCAGGTCCTTTCTTTATGTAACAGAATGTGTTGAAGCAATCAGGAGGTTAATGCAAAGTGAATTCATGGGGCCGGTAAACATTGGTTCAGAAGAAATGGTTTCTATTAACCACCTCGTTAAAATGGTAGCAGACATTGCCGGCAAAAACATCCGTATAAAACACATCCCCGGTCCATTGGGTGTGCGTGGAAGAAATTCTGACAATGCATTAATCCGCGAGAAACTGGGTTGGACGCCATCAAGACCCCTGACAGAAGGCTTAACAAAAACATTCCAGTGGATTAATTCAAATGTTTCTTCTTTGCAGGAAGCTTGATTTGCACAATATAACATTATATGATACCTGTTCAAAACAGCCTGATTAGCAAAATGACAGCATCTCCGCCGACACCTTTTTATACCCGGCTGAGCGAAGTAGCGGCAATAGCCACTGCGCATGCTGCCGGCCGTAAGAAAGTATTGTCCGGGGGCCGTGCAGACCGCACAAGAATTACCCAGATTGCCTGGGGCACGCTTGATGCAGGTGAAGCAATACCCTCTCATACGCACCCGGATATGGATGAGTGCTATTTTTTTACCGGCGGATCAGGCACCATGAAAATTGACGGGAAGGAATTTGAGCTGGCAGACGGTGTATTTATTACCGTTCCGGCTACTGCTGAACATTCCATGCAATGCACCGGCCAATCACTCCATTTTTTTTATTTTGGATTACAGGTCTATGACCTGCCGGTTACCGCATAATCACAGCTGCTAAGCGCAGTTGAACAAAGCCTGTTTATATACCTGATATCTGGTAACAGATACCGGGTTGTATAAACAGGCTTTTTTGTTATTGTTTGATAAAATTAATGGTATTGAATTCACCATTTTCGTCTATCCTCAACAGGTACAGGCCTTTGCTGTAAGCTGAGATATCGAATGATATAGTTTCGCCTGATGCAATCAGCTGCTTTGTTGCCAGGATGGTACCAGTTACTGTCTGCAAGCTCAATGCAAGTTTTTTTCCGATCAGGCTTTTTGGCAAATTAAGATGAATGCTGCCAGTGGCCGGATTTGGCCACAGGATTGCTTTTTCAGTTGTATTAATATTGATAACTATTACATTGCTGTAAGTAAAAGCTCCGTCGGCATCAATTTCTTTAATCCTGTAATAATTTTTACCAGGTTCGGGTAAAGGGTCGGTAAACCGGTACATCCCTGGCGAAACATTCATGGTGGCATCAATGGTCCCTATTTTTATAAAATGCTGGTCCGGCGAACGCTCTATTTCAAAACGGCTGCCGTCTGGCGGAGGCGTGGTACTCCAGTTCAATTGAACTTCTTTCTGTATTAGTTTTCCCGAAAACTGCGAAAATTTTACTGGTAAAACATCCAGTGCTTTCCTGATAAGTACAATGGAAGACCAGGGAGCCAGGGTGAGTGTGCCACTAAATGGATTATTTTTTGCATCAACATACTCAATGCCGTTTAAATCAACTGAACTGGAGTTGGCAGTGGCATTGTATTCAAACCGGATATAATCGTCTGCATTGGTGGGGCTGATAACGGCCTCTGATAATCTAATATTATCAATATAAAAATCACCCACATCCTTACTTATTTCAAAAATAATACTGGCGCTGCTTTGGGATTGAGGAAAAGAAAATTGAAACTCATTTTCTGTTCTTGTCGTAGAGACGTTACAATATTGCGGGTTCACCAGCGGATTATAAGGCTCACCTTCTTTACGGAGATAGACCTGGAAAGTTTTTAAGTTTTTTGTTCCCTGCAGGCTAAAACGCAGAACATATTGTTTGGTAGTATCCACACTTCCCACATGCATAATTACATAAGCCACTTTGTTGTTTGTAACTGAATCGTTGGGGCCATCAAAATATACCTTCATAGCGCCACCATCCAATGCTTCACCATTTACCCATGCGCCATGGCAAATACCAATTGAAGAAAAAGTGAGTGCACTGTCAAGATTTGAATTGAACCCGCCATTGGCAAATTTATTGGAAGCAGAAAGACTGGTGATTGCATACGGTGGAATCTGGGTACCGGTAATTTTAGAGTTTAGATCAAACCCAAATTTGTTTTGCCATCCCGGCAAATCATACACGGCGTGTCCCAGTTCACCCAAAACTTTATAATCGGTTTCAAAAACAAATTTGTCATCTATCGGCCGGCAATAATAATTATTGTCAAAAGTTCCAAACTCAGTAAAATCATTTAGATCAGCCAGCAGGTGCGAGACCGGCTGGTAATTATATTTAGAGAATAACATGTTGCCGAAAATTGAATTTGCCCGCAACAGGTAAGTGTGGTTTTCATTTAAAAGCATCTGTGTGCCATTATTGAAAAGCGTATTGTTACTTACATTGATATTATTTGCATTGTGCAGGAATAATCCAGCTCCCTTACAATACGCCGCTGTATTGCCTTGTATATCTACATACCCGGCAGTTTCGTCTAAGTAAATTCCATAAGATACCTGGGCATCTGGTTCCGGTGTGCCATATCCGGCCCCTGCTCCATATAAAACAATATTGTCTGTTATCTTTCGTCCACGGTATACCACTGCCGGGCTACCGGTCCAGGTATAAATACCAGCTCCATCATCCTTAACAAAATTGAAATGCTGTACAAGATTGTTCTTTACCTCGACAAAATCGCCCTCAAAACGAACAGCTGTATATCCCGTACTGTCAATAAAATTATTCTGTATTATATTATTTGAACCTGTTATATTAATAGCCTGGTAGGTATTTTCTCCGTTATTACCCATACCCGGGAATTCCCCGGTGTTTTTAATAATACAATTGCGGATCGTTGTATTATTTTCATCCTGCAGATAGATACCATTATTATTTGAATGCAGGATCTGGCAACTATCCAGCAAAATGGACGTATTGCTAAGGCCAATAACCGCTGTGGTACCAGCATTATTTATATGGCAACGGTTAAACTGAATGTTTGTGTTGCCAAATATATCAATCGCGTATTCATTGGCGCCGGTAAAATCCAAATCATTAAAATAAATATATCTTTTGTTCCAGACCTGTAAAAGTGTATTATATAAACTGGCTTTAATCTCCTGCCCGTTCGGGTTTTCACCGGCATTAAGGTATAACGTCATTTTTTTTGAAATGCCATTGTAGCACCACTCTCCGCGCTGGTCAAGTGTAGCGGGATGGTTTTGAATGAAATAACCAAAACTATCCACAGCCTCATAAGAAGAAGTGCCGGTATAAAAAAGCGAATTGCCTGTTTGCTGGATTATTTTGCCACGGTCGGTAATGTACCTGTTTTTACGAATAACAATATCGGCGCCCGACCAGTCTTGCGAAGAACCCAATTCATTATCTGTAACCAGGAAATTTCCTGCATGACTTTCATAAAATAGATAGCCACCGTTGGGTGCATCTGCATTGGGATACCTGCCCCTGAATTGAGAAGCACCGTTCAACAATAATACATTAACGGAATCATTGAGCGAGGGGTTGGTAGTCTCCCAGGTGTTATTACCTGCTGCAACCCAGTTATTTAATATGCTGAAGCCGGAAATAATTGGTTTGGCCCCGGCTCCAAAACTGGCAATTACAATTGGGTTGGCAGCCGTTCCGGATGCACCGCTGATAATAGTGCCATAAAAAGTCTCGTCTCTTTTCAGTAATACAGAATCGCCGGGTTGTAAACTTGGGAAAAAGGAGGTCAGTTTTGCCAATGTTTTCCAGGGTGTTGCAGGATTTTGAGCCTCCAGGCTGCTTCTTGAGTCATCTCCTGTTACAGAAGAAAAATAATAATTGTTTGCCTGGGTTGTTACAGACAAAAGAAGCATTAACCCGGTTAATAAACGTGTCATAAAAAAATAGGAGTTTGGCTTTACATAACTAACAGTAAACGGGAAGCAAAATTCAAATGGCGATCATATAACAAGCCGTTTGCAACATAGCCAAAATATTGCCACATATTCATTTTTTGCTCGCTTTAAAACAAAAAATGGCCAATCATTGTAGAAAGAATTATAAGTTTTACAGGTGAGTCATATAAAATTGTTTAAAGTCATGCAATACATGCATTGCTGCGGCTGAAGCAAAAAAAGAGTTGTCTCAAAATGAGACAACTCCTTTTTTAATTCATTCAATTCAATAGTATGTAGTATATTATCCTAAAGCTACTCTCTTAAATTCGGTTACTGTTACACCAGTTTCCTTTAAATAATCTCCCACTGATTTACCGGCATCTTTTACAAAGGCCTGCGCAAGCAATGTTTGTTCTTTAAAGAAAGCACCCATTTTACCATCTGCAATTTTAGCCAGCATATCATCTGTTTTACCAGCCATTTTAGGGTCTTGCTTCATCAGCTCAACAATAATATCTTTTTCGCGTGCAATGGTTGCTGCAGGCACTGAAGCAGCATCAACCGCAACAGGATTCATAGCTGCAATCTGCATTGCCACATCTTTACCCGCTTCTTTTGCTTCTTTGCTTAAACCCACCAGCACACCCATACGGTAAGCACCATGAATATAAGCGGCCACAAAAGGGGCTTCTACCCTTTCAAATTTACTGATACCAATTTTTTCTCCAATTGATGCCAGTTTATCATTAATCAGTTCGGCTATTTTAACACCATTGATTTTTACTTCATTCAGTTCTTCGGCGCTTTTTACATTATTGGCAATGGCAGCATCAGCAATGCTTTGTGTAAATGCAACAAAATCTGCATTCTTGCTTACAAAGTCTGTTTCGCAACTAACACAAACCACCAGGCCGGTTTTATTATCGGCGGTTGTTTGTGCAATTACCACACCTTCTTTTGCCTCACGATCGCTGCGTTTAGCTGCTACTTTCTGACCTTGTTTGCGCAACCAGTCAATAGCTGCTTCAAAATCACCATTTGTTTCTGTTAAAGCTTTACGGCAATCCATCATGCCAGCTCCGGTCATCTGGCGCAGTTTATTAATATCCTGCGCACTTATTGTTACTGTTGACATAAGATTAAATTTATTACACTAATTAACATGAATTGATACGAAGAAACACAAATTGGTTTGATACCATTAGTCTTACTTCATCTTCATTAACCCATGGGCGTTTTAATTATCTTCCGCCACCTGGTCTGCGGTTTCCGCCACCACCACCGCCACCTGGTCCCCCAATACGACGTTTACCGGGTCCGCCTGGTCCTCCAGGACCGCCGGGTCCACGACCTCTTCCGCCACGTCCGCCTTCAGCATCTGCTTCAGCCTGCAAACGTGCTGCTTTTCTTTCTTTTTCATCATCATTCACATCTTCACCTTCTTCATCTTTTGCTGCCTGGCGTTCTGTTAAGCCTTCTGCTATTGCAGCTACAATATAATTAACGATGATAGCAATTGATTTGGTAGCATCATCATTTGAAGGAATTGCATAATCAACTTTATTAGGATCGCAATTGGTATCTACCATACCAAAAGTAAGAATGCCCAAACGTTTTGCTTCTGCCAGAGCAATATGCTCATGGCCAATATCTATAAGAAATAAAGCAGCAGGTACGCGGCCCAGCTGGGCAATACCACCCAATACCTTCTCCATTTTTTCTTTATCACGTGTAAGTGTAAGACGTTCTTTTTTGGTAATGCTCTCCAGTGTACCGTCAGTCAGCATTTTTTCAATGCTCTGCATTTTCTTCACACTCTTACGCACTGTATTAAAATTGGTAAGCATCCCGCCCAGCCAGCGTTCAGTAACAAAAGGCATATTGATTTTCTTTGCACAATCTGTTACAATTTCTTTAGCTTGTTTTTTTGTACCCACAAACATGATCTTTTTACCGCTGCGTGCAATCTGCTTTAGTATACCAGATACTTCCTGCAGACTTTCTGTAGTCTTGTTAAGATCAATAATGTGGATGCCTTTTTTTTCAGCGAAGATGTAAGGCAACATCTTGGGATTCCACTTCTTACGCAGGTGACCAAAATGCACACCAGCGTCTAATAATTGCTGTTGTAATGAAGTGTTGTTTTCCATTGTATGTTTGAGCTTTTAGCTATTAGCTGTGTAGCCGTTAGCTGTTATTAATAGATAATTTTTAAAACCTCCGTGATGACTGATAGCTACGCAGCTAAAAGCTTACGGCCGACAGATTAACGTTTGCTGAACTGGAAGCTTCTGCGGGCTTTCTTCTTACCTGGTTTTTTACGCTCTACAACTCTTGGATCGCGGTGCAATAAACCAGCTGCTTTCAGTTGCGGGCGAAATTCAGGATTTACTTCCAGCAAAGCACGGGCAATACCCAGCTTGGCAGCTTCTGCCTGTCCTTTAACACCACCACCGGTTGCATTGATTACAACATCAAATTTACCTGCAGCTTCAACTGTTTTTAATGGCAATTCTACCTGGTTTTGCAGGTATACTAAAGGAAAGTATACTTTATAATCCTTATCGTTAACAGTTACCTTGCCTTCACCCTTTGTGATAAATACACGGGTAACAGCGGCCTTACGGCGACCAACGGCATTTTTTTGCTTTTCCATTTATATTTAATTTGGAATTTTAAATTAGAATTTTAATTCTTTCGGTTGCTGTGCTGTATGCGGATGCTTTGGATCTGCATATACAAAAAGTTTTTTGTACATCTGGCGGCCCAAACGATTTTTTGGCAACATTCCTTTAATAGCTCTTTCCAAAATCACTTCAGGACGGCGTCTTAATAAATCTCCGGCTCTTTCTTCTCTTAAACCACCTGGATAACCGCTAAAATTCTGGTACATTTTCTGGTCATCTTTCTTACCTGTAAATACAACTTTGTCTGCATTGATGATAACAACAAAATCGCCGCAATCTACGTGCGGGGTAAAGTAGGCTTTGTTCTTACCGCGCAATACGGCGGCAATTCTTGCGCTCATGCGTCCTACGGTTTGATTAGTACCGTCTACAACATACCAGTCACGTTGTACGGTAGCCGCATTTGCATGTTTGGTTGTGAAATGTAATTTGCTCATTGTTTTCTGTTTTTTGTGAAGGCTGCCGCTA